>NZ_FZQY01000012.1 GCF_900199585.1 Helicobacter sp. 'house sparrow 1'
ACCAACCAAATGATTTTATCTGAAAGTATTTGAAAAAGGTAATCTCACTAAAAAATAAGAAAATACTGTAAAGAAAATAAAAGAACTTATAGTAGAAAATAAAGGAATTTCAAATGTTTATCTATTAGGTCCATTTAACAGTGAGCAGGATGCATTAAAACAAAAAGATCAAATGCAAGGCATATTAAAAGAATTAAATTCAAATGCTAATGTGATTGTAGTGGAATAAGTTTTAAACCCTAACTCTCATCAGAGTTGGGGTAGAAATAATTAAACTCAAACAATCAATCAAGGAGGGAAAAAACTAAAAGATGCAATGCATCAATGTTCTTTAAAATAAAGAGAAATCTTTCTTTCTCTTGCCACCACTTAATTTCTCTTTTTTTCAAAGATTTTTTATAAAACAAATCTTTAACAACTTAACATGACAAACAACACAACAAAATATGCTTTTTTGAAAGTTTTAGCATATTCATAATAGACTCCTATTAAGTGGTGGTAGGAGAGAGAAAGAATAAAATGAGCTCTTAGCTTAGGATTTAAGTGATTAAGAAATTAAATCAAAACTAAATGATAGTTTTTGTAAAACCAGATCTATAACTTTAAAATCAAAACTTATTGGATATATTGCCGTTTAGGTAAATTTTATTTGTTTATAATACTTGGTAATTTTTATCTAGCTTCAAGGAATTTTTTTTGAAAAAAACCAAATGTATCATAGATTCTAAGCGTATTATAATTAAGATAGGAACAACATCTTTAACCTATGAAAATGGTAATTTAAATTTAAGTCGTATTCAAAAACTTGTATG
Source organism: Helicobacter sp. 'house sparrow 1' (assembly GCF_900199585.1). Classification (NCBI taxonomy): domain Bacteria; kingdom Pseudomonadati; phylum Campylobacterota; class Epsilonproteobacteria; order Campylobacterales; family Helicobacteraceae; genus Helicobacter; species Helicobacter sp. 'house sparrow 1'. The sequence goes on from NZ_FZQY01000012.1 coordinate 813, forward strand.
GGTATTGAGTGATTTAGTGAATAGTGGGAAAGAGGTTATTTTAGTAACTTCTGGTGCTATAGGTGTTGGAAGGAGTAAATTGGGTTATCTCTCTAAACCAAAGACAACACAAGAAAAACAAGCCTGTGCTTCTGTGGGTCAAGTGATTTTAATGAATATTTATTCCAAGTTTTTTGGAGAGTATGGCTATAGTATAGGACAGATTTTACTTACAAAAGATGTGATTCAAGATGAATATAGAAAGCAAAATGTAAGAAATACCTTTGAAACTTTAATAAACAATAAAATTATTCCAGTTGTGAATGAAAATGATAGCGTTTCTATTGATGAAATAGAAAATATATCCAGATTTGGAGATAATGATAGTTTGGCTGCAGTTGTATCTATAATCACCCAGGCAGATTTATTGATCATTTTATCAGATATTGATGGTCTATATGATAAGAATCCAAGGGTGCATAAGGATGCAAAAAAGATTGGAATTGTTGTTGAAATTACTGATGAAATCTTACAATATGCACAGGGAGTGGGAAGTGATTTTGGAACAGGAGGAATGCATACTAAACTTTTGGCTGCAAGGACCTTGATGGATAGTAATTGCTCTGTTGTGTTAGCTAGTGGTGAGAATCCTGAAATTATTTTGGATATTTTGAATGAAAAAGAAGTAGGGACAATCTTTGTTGCTAAGGATAAAATATGCTAGAACAACTTAAAAAAACTAAAGAAGCTTCCAAGGAATTAAAAAAACTTACCTCTGAAGATAGAAATAGTATTCTCTATAAGATTGCTAATAATTTTGAAAAATCTTTACCAGATATATTAAATGCAAATCAAGAAGATTTAAAAAATGCAAAGAATCTTTCTCCTGCACTTATGGATAGATTAAGACTTGATGAAAAGAGGGTTTCTTCTTTTATAGCGGGCATAAGAGAGCTTATTGCACTTCATGATCCCATTAGAGTTATTAAAAAAGATGTTAGACCAAATGGGCTTGAGATTGTCAAACAGAGTGTGCCTTTTGGAGTAGTAGGAATGATTTATGAGGCACGACCCAATGTTACTAGTGATGCAATTGGAATGTGTTTAAAAACAGGTAATGCAGTGGTTTTAAAAGGTGGCAGTGAAGCTTTAAATACAAATAAAATACTAGTAAATTTGGCTAAAGAAGCACTAAGGGACTTTGGAGTATCTTTGGAGTGTGTTTCTTTAGTTGAAAGTAGAGAAGATATACAAGAGATGTTAAAACTAAGAGACTTGATTGATGTAATCATTCCAAGAGGAGGGGAGGGGCTAATCAAGTTTGTGGTAGAAAATTCTAAGATTCCTGTGCTTGAAACAGGTAGTGGAAATTGTCATATTTTTGTTGATAAGAGTGCGGATTTTAAGATGGCATTAGAGATTATCATCAATGCAAAAATAAGTCGTGTATCTGTTTGTAATGCGGTAGAGAAAGTTTTGGTGCATCAAGATGTTGCCAAAGATTTTGTTCCTTTGTTGCTTGCTAAGCTAAGAGAAAATCAAGTAGAGATCATTGGGTGCAATAAGGTTAGACAAATAGATTTTGATGTGATAGAAGCAAGTGAGGAAGATTTTTTTGAAGAGTATTTAGATTATAAGATTTGTATCAAGATTGTAAAAGATTTGACAGAAGCTATCAATCATATTAATACTTATAGCTCTCATCATTCAGAATCTATCATCACAAATAATCTTCAAGATAAAGAAGAATTCTTTAAAGAGATTGATTCTGCAGTGGTGTATCATAATGCCTCAACGCGCTTTAGTGATGGGGTAGAGTTTGGATTTGGGGCAGAGATAGGGATTAGCACACAGAAATTTCATGCAAGAGGACCTATGGGATTAGAGGCTTTATGTAGCTATAAATATCTTGTATCAGGAAATGGACAGATTAGAGAATAAAGGAGTTGTAATGATTAGAGTATATTTTCTTGTAGGGTTGGTAATAAGTTTAGTATCTTCAAAAGAGTATGTTTTAGAAAAGCTTGTTTCTAGGAATATGACATATGCTTCAAATGATAATGTGAGTTTTGTGATTGAGGGTAATAAAATTTATGGTAGTAATGGATGCAATCGCTTTTTTGGTAATTTAAATAAAAATCAAATTACAAATTTAGGCAACACAATGATGGCTTGTTCAAAAGAGGATATGAGACTTGAGACAGAGGTAATGGGAATTATCAAAAATTCTCATCTTAGTTTTTATGAGGATCGAGTTTTAATAAAAAATAATTATGGAGAGATGGTATTTAAAGCAAGGTGATTTAGGGTTCAGGCATTAGATAAAAGTCATCTTTATATCTTTTGCCATCTGATTTTTCTATGGATATTTTTTGCTCTTGGTTTAAAAGAATCTTTGGAATATGTGTTTTTAAAATTTGTATTTTTTGTGTAATTTCATCATAATATTTTTGTGCTAGTTTATTACTACTTTGATTATTTATCCACGCAGTTCCCTTATTATAGGATTTTATGATTTTTTGCTGATCACCAGAATATTTTTGATTCCAAAAAAGTAGCTGTTCAAGTGCAATTTTTAGAGCAAGGTTTTTATCTTGAGTGAGTATCTTTCCTACAAGGTTGCGATTAAAACCTGTGTCTTTAAGTTTAGTATATTGTTTGATTACCAAGGGAATATATGCATGAAATATTCCAGCACTAGGATCTGAAAAATTTATAAGATATTCCCCAGCACAAGATTCTTGCCAGGCAATGGCTGCTAAAATGTATCCAAAACCATCATTCTTGCCATAAGAATACGCATCTAAAATGACTTGAGTTTGATTTTCATTAAAACTACTAGGAGAATCACAATTCGCAAACAGTTGATCTTTTGGAATCTGGCCATAAAGCGATAAAAACAGGATAAAAGGAATAAAAAGTCTGTTTCCCAAATAAGTGCTAGCCCTTAATTTAGATTTTTGTATAATTATACAAAAAACCAAGAGTTAAGGAAAAATGTTGGAAAGTGTGCAGTTATTTGTTGAAATTTTAGTTGAAGAATTACCAGCTTTGCCATTTTTAAAGGAATTTAAAAACTTTGGAGAAAAATGGGATAAGGTCTTATTAGATCATAAAATCAAGTGCAATAGCCAGTTTTTTTATACTCCAAGGAGGATTGTAATTTGTGTAGATAATTTTCCAAAAAAGACACAAGATGAAGTAGTGGAAGTTTTTGGACCTCCTGTGCAAATAGCATTTGAAGGGGGAGATAAGAATCAAAAGCTAGCACCAGCAGGAGAAGCATTTTTAAGAAAAAATAATCTTTCACAAGAAAACCTGCAAACTTACAATAAAAATAATAAAGAGGTACTTTATGCAAAATTGGTGCAAGATGGGATTTTTACAGATAGCGTTATTGTAAAAATTGTGGAGAGTTTTTTGGAAAGTCTAAGCTTTGGTAAGCATATGAGATGGGGAAATGTCAAAGAATCTTTCATTCGTCCTATTAGAAACATTATTATATTTTTAGATGGGGTATTTTTTAAATCTTGTGCCTATGGTCTGCAAAGTGAGCCAAAAACACTGGTGCATCGTAGTTTTGGATATGATTATAAGGAAGTAACGAGCTTTTTACAATATCAAGATCTTTTAGAAAAAAATGGCGTGATCTTATCTCAAGAAAGAAGAAGAGAAATCATACTAGAGCAAATAAGATCCATTGAAGCAAAAAATAATGTTTGTATCGAAATAGATTCTGAACTTTTAGATGAAGTTGTTGCAATTACAGAGTATCCAAGAGCTATTTTAGGAAGCTTTGATGAAAAATTTTTGGTTTTGCCAAAAGAGGTGATTATCACTTCAATGAAAGAAAATCAACGCTATTTTGCAGTCTATAAAGATAAGACATTACAAGAATTATCCAATCATTTTGTAATGGTAAGTAATTCAGTCACCAAGAATGAAGAAATAGTAGTCTTAGGGAATCAAAAAGTTTTGCGTGCTAGATTGGAAGATGCAATATTTTTCTATGAAAATGATTTAAGAAATGGTTTGCAGACTGATGGATTAGCAAATATAGTTTTTATTGATGGTGCAGGTAGTATCTGGGATAAGATAAAAAGAGAAATAGAGATTGCAAAGTTTTTGGTAGAAAAAATAAAGGATAAGGAATTAAATTGGGATTTGATCCAACAAGCCATCACTTTTTCTAAAGCTGATTTATTAAGCGAAATGGTATATGAGTTCCCAAATCTTCAAGGGTTAATGGGGTCTTATTATGCCAAGGCAATGAATTTGGGGGATCAGATTGCATTGGCAATCAAAGAGCAGTATTTACCAACAGGGGAAAAGTCTGCATTACCAAGTTCTCTTTTTAGTTCAATTGTGGCACTTGCAAATAAATTTGATAATATCTTCACACTTTTTAGTGTAGGGAAAATACCAACAGGTTCAAGAGATCCTTTTGCATTAAGAAGATCTGCAAGTGGGATTTTGCGTATTATTTTGGCACAAAAAATAGATTTTGATCTTCAAAAGGATTTGAGATCTTTATCTCAAAGAGTGGGTTATCAAAATATTTGTGAAGAAAAAATACCTTCCTTTTTTATTGAGCGTATGGAGGGAATTTTAGGGGTAAATCCTTCTCTTATAAAAAGTGTGTTGGCAACAAAAGAGGCTAATATTTGTGATATTTTTGCTAAAGTAGAAGCGCTAAATACTTATCTCTCACAAGATAAAGAAACCTTTGTAGCAACATTTAAGAGAGTAGCTAATATCTTAAAAGATATGCCAGAAGTATCTAATATTGATCCTAAACTCTTTGAATATGAGGCAGAAAAAAAACTCTTTAGTTTATATGAAAAAATTTCAAAAAGTAAATATGACAACTATGTTGAACAGATGAAGAATCTTTGTTCTTTTAAGCCTTTATTGGATGATTTTTTTAATGAAGTAATGGTAAATGTAGAAAATCAGACAATAAGGCAAAATAGAGTGACGCTGATTACCAGAATTTATAATGAGTTCTTAAAAATTGCTGATATTAAAGAAATTAGTTTCTAATTAAATAAGAACTTAACAATTTTGCGATTAAAATTGTGACTTGAAATTTTGTTAGTTGGGTTGCGGATGAAAAAGATCTTTTTGTCAGTTTTATTTTTAGAATTATTATTTTCTTATGAGCTTAGTTTTGATCAGTTTGTAGCAAGTGTGGAGAAGAATTCCATTGAATTGATTAAGAGTAAAGCTCAGTTTGATGCAGGGTTGCAGGAACAAAAAGCAAATATGGCTTGGAATCCTTCTTCTCTTGAGAGTGAGGTTAGTCTTGGTAAAAATGGCAATACTCTTAGTGTAGAGAGCACTACATTATTTATGCTTGCTCCTAGACTTCCCTGGGTGGTTTCTATGTTGAAACAGAGCTTGCAGGTAAAGACACTACAATATCAAAAAAATTATGAATTATTAAAAGAATTATCTGTCATTGGTGCAAAGAGAGTCTATCTTTCTTACCTTTTTACAAAAGAGAAATATGCAATTTATCAGCAAAGAGAGCAGAACTTTTTATCTCAATTAAAAATTGCAGAGCTAAAGTTTAAACTAGGAAGTGTGTCAAAAAAAGATTATGTGAATTTTAAAAACTCTTATTATGATGTTAAGGCTTCAAGGGTACAAACTCAAAAGGAATTGATGGAGCTAGAGAGTGCATTAGCAAAAATCCTTGGAATTAAGCTTCTTGATAAAGAAATTAAGGTTTTGGGATTAGATTTTGTATATTTTTCTTTAAAAGAAGAGGAAATCAAAGATTTAATTTCAAAATCTCCTTATATAGAGATTCTTGCTCTGAGTGCAAAAGATTATGGAATTAATGCAAAAGCTTCTAGTTATGAGAGATGGGATAGTTTTCAAATTGGAGCAGGTTTGCAGAATACTACAATGGGTAATCTATCTGAAAATCAAGCAAATATCAGATTGCAATTACCCATTCCTTTAACAAAAAGATATGACCATCTTAAGAAAAAGTTTATGGTATTGCAAAGTGCTACCTTAAGGGAGAGTGAAGTTACTAAAAACAACATTGAAGTACAAGCTTTATCCTATTTTCTGCAGTTAAAAACAAAAAGAGAATTTATTGATGTGCAAAAAGAAAGCATTAATAATAAAAAAGAACTGGTGGAAATGGGAAAATTTGCTTATGAATCTCAAAAGATCAGTCTTTTTGAGTATCTTGCATATCAAAATGCCTATATGGACGCATTAATTAAGATGATAGAAGCAAAAATGGAATATGTCCAAATACAAACTTTTTTAGAAGAAACTCTGGGAATTGCACTCAAGGAAAGGAAAATAAAATGAAAAAAATTTTATTAATTGTGAGTTGTTTATTTTTTGTTTATGCCTATGAGGAAGTGGGTCTCTCTGATAGCGAGAGAAAAAAACTAGGAATAGAATTGGTTACGATTGGTCAAGAGGTTAGCACAAAAGGACTACCTTTTAATGCATTTGTGGATTTTGATTCTAAAACTTCAATTACACAAAGTTCTACTTTTGATGTGGTTGTGGTGGCCCTACATAAAAGGGAAGGCGAGAAAGTAAGAAAGGGTGAAGTAATTTGTGAGATAAGCTCTAGTGATTTAAATAATTTATTCTTTGAGCTTGAAAATGCTCAAAATCGATATGACATAGCCAATGAAATTGCCAAGAAAGATAAATTGCTTTTTGAATCAGGAGTAATCTCTCAAAGAGAATATCAAGTAAGCTATCTTAATGCCGGAGAATTAAGACTAAAACTAGATCAGGTTAAAAGTACTTTTGATGTATTTGGTATTGATATAAAAAAACCAAAAGGAAAATTTGGATTTAGAATTGTTGCAAAAGAAGATGGAATCCTAGCGGTTGCACCAAAGCAAACAGGAGAGAAAATTATTGCTTTTAGTCCTTATATTCGTATTGTAGATGGCTTGGACTTGATGGCAAGAATTAGGGTTCCTATCAACATGGTGTATTATGTAAAGCCCGGTGCTAAGGTTTTTGATAATCAGGGCAAACAAATTGGAGTGATTACTACCGTGTCTGTTGTAATTGATAGATCTACCAATACAGTTTTAGCAACAGCAAGTCTAAGGGATACAAAATTTAAAGTGGGCGAAACAATTGAGGCATATATTGATAGTAGATTACCTCAAGATTCTATAGTGGTGCCAGTAGAAGCAATTATCAAGAACAATGGTGATTATCTTGTGTTTAAAAAAACTCAAAAAGGCTTTTTGCCAATAAAGATCCAAATCTTAGAGGAGAAGAATAGAGCATTCATCATTAATGCATTTGACAAGATAAAAGTAGGTGATGAAGTTGCCATAGGCTCTATTATAGCGCTTAAGGGTATTATTAATAATATTGGAGATTAGTGATGCTTGCTAGGATTATTGAATTTTCACTTCGTCAAAGAATAATGACGATTTTGTGTGCTTTAGGGCTTTTGGTATTTGGAATTTATAATTTTTTAACCATACCCATAGATGCTTTTCCCGATATCTCTTCAACACAGGTAAAACTAGTTGTAAAAGCACCAGGAATGGCACCAGAAGAGGTAGAAAATCGAGTAGTTAGACCTTTAGAGCTTGAATTATTGGGATTACAGGGTGAAAAGTCTTTGCGTAGTGTTTCTAAATATGCAATTGCTGATATTACACTTGATTTTGAAGATGATGTAAATATTTATCTGGCTAGAAATATGGTAAATGAAAGAATTATGGGGGTTCTTGATGATTTACCTAGTGGCGTAAGTGTAACACTAGGACCAATTGTTAGTCCATTGTCTGATATGTTTATGTTTACAGTAGATGGCAATTTACCTGAAATTAAAAAGCGTGAAATTATGGATTTTACTATTCGCCCTGCTTTAAGGAGTATCAGAGGGGTTGCGGATGTAAATCCTATGGGAGGATATGCAAAAGCTATAGCTGTGGTTCCAGATTTTAATGATATGGCAAGACTTGGAATAAATATTAGTGATTTGCAACAAGTTTTAAAAGAGAACCTAAAGAATGATGGAGCAGGTAAGGTTGATAGAAGTGGGGAAACTTTCCTGGTAAAGATTCAATCTGCTGCCCTTGATGAGGATTCTATAAAAAACATTACCATATCTACAAAAAATGGGTTTTTGAGAATAGGTGATTTTTGTAATGTGGTTCCAAGCTATCGCACAAGATTAGGATTTTTAACTAAAGATGGAGTTGGAGAGGCTGTTGGCGGCCTTGTGCTTTCTGTGAAAGGTTCTAACTCAAAAGAAACAATTCAAAGGATTTATGAAAAATTTGAAGAATTGAAAAAAATTCTGCCAAAAGAGTTAAGTATTAATGTTTATTATGATCGTTCTGATCTAACACAAAAGGCCGTAGATACTGTGAGTAAAACACTCATTGAGGCAATTGTTTTGATTATAATTACCCTATTTTTATTTTTGGGGGATTTGCGTGCAGCAATTGCTGTAAGTGTGATTTTACCTCTAGCCCTTAGTGTTGCTTTTATTTTTATGAAAAATTATGGCATTACGGCAAATTTAATGAGTTTGGGTGGTTTGGCCATTGCTATTGGAATCTTAGTGGATTCTGCTGTAGTAATGGTAGAAAATGCCTTTGAGCGCTTAAGTGGGAATAAAACTCTGACAAAATTACATCTTGTGTATCGGGCTTGTAGTGAAATTGCTGTTTCTGTATTTAGTGGAATATTAATTATCATTATCTTCTTTGTGCCTATTTTGACTTTAGAGGGGTTGGAGGGGAAAATGTTTAGACCTCTGGCACAAAGCATCGTTTTTGCCTTACTTGGTTCTTTGGTTTTAGCAATGACTGTTATTCCTGTAGTCAGTTCAATGGTATTAAAAGCAAAAGAACATCACGAAACTTTCCTTGTAAGGATAATTAATAAAGTTTATCACCCCGCTTTAGATTTTTGTTTAAGAAACTCTAAGATCGTATTTTTAGGTGCATTCATTTTTTTGGTTGCAAGTTTTTCACTATTTCCTTTTATTGGTAAATCATTTATGCCAACCCTTGATGAGGGGGATTTGGTTTTGACAATTGAGACTACTCCTGCAGTATCTATTAATCAAGCAAAGGATTTGATGCTAAGAATTGAAAGACAGATCAAAACTGTAAGTGAAGTAAAATCAGCTGTTGGTAGGACAGGGTCAGATGAATTGGGATTAGATCTTTCAGGTTTTAATCAGACTGATATTTTTGTTGCATTTAAGCCTAAAAAAGAATGGAGTGTAGAAACTAAAGAAGAATTGATTGAAAAGATACATATGGCTCTAAAGGATTTTAAGGGTATTAGCTTTACTTACACACAACCCATTGATATGAGAGTTTCAGAGATGCTCACTGGGGTGCGTGGAGATTTAGCAATTAAAGTTTTTGGGGAAGATATTGGAGCTTTAAATAATCTAAGTTCTCAAATTGTAAGAATTATAGAAGGAGTTAGGGGATCTAGTCAGGTTTTTACAGCCTTAAACAAAGGAGTAAATTATCTTTATGTAACACCCTATAAAGATGTGATGGCAAATGTTGGGATTACAACAGAAGAATTTTCAAAGTTTATGAAATCTTCTTTAGAGGGGATTGTCGTAGAATATATTCCTCAAGGAATTGCTAGAATTCCTGTTATTATCCGACAAAATAATGCAATTGCTGAAGATATTACAATGCTAAAGAGTTTAGAGATGAGTTCAGAGAGTGGCACACCTGTCCCTATTAGTTCTATTGCAGAGATTAAGGAAGTGGATGGTCCTGTAACCATCTATCGTGAAAATGCTCGAAGATATAGTGTAATTAGAAGTAATGTTGAAAATAGAGATTTGGGTAGTTTTGTAAAAGAAGTTCAAGATAGAATACAAAAAGAGGTAAAGCTGCCAAGTGGATATTATATTACTTATGGAGGACAATTTGAAAATCAGCAAAGAGCAAATGCAAGATTATCGACAGTTATTCCTCTTAGTATAGTGGTGATATTTTTCATTTTATTTTTCACTTTTAAAAGCATTCCTTTATCCTTACTGATTCTGCTTAATATTCCTTTTGCAGTAACTGGAGGCTTAATTTCCTTGTATTTTTCTGGGGAGTATATCTCTGTTCCTGCAAGTGTTGGATTTATTGCATTATTTGGGATTGCTGTTTTAAATGGGGTTGTGATGGTAGGTTATTTCAAAGAACTAATTTCTCAGGGAATTGGTATAGATGAGGCGGTTCAAAAAGGTGCTAAGAGAAGATTAAGACCTGTATTAATGACAGCTTGTATTGCAGCTCTTGGGCTTATTCCAATGCTTCTTTCTAATGGGGTGGGTTCTGAGGTGCAAAGACCTCTAGCAGTTGTGGTGTTGGGAGGATTGGTAACCTCAAGCATGCTAACTTTATTGATATTGCCTCCAATGTTTAGAATCATTGCCAAAAAAATTAAGTTATAAGGGGTAGTAATGCTTGAGGTTTATTTGGAAATAGAGCTAAAAAATAAAATGATAGATTTACTTTTGGAAAATGGTGTGAGTAGTTTTTATTGTTTTGATGGCTACAAGTATGCCTTAAAAGAGGATTTAATTAGCGAAAAAGAAAAGGTAAGTGGTAGAAAGGAATGTGCCCTATTTAAGATTTTTTTAGAAGAAAAGAAGAATAAAAAAATCATCAAGCTAATTAAAGAAAATATAGATTCTAATAAGATGGAGATCTTTTAGAATCTATAGCCAATACCAAAACTAAAAAAGCTTGAGAAGTCAATTTCATTTTCAACATAGTATTGATACTTTCCTATGCCAGGCATTGAAGTTTCTAAAATAGGGTAATGTGTATATGTACTAAAAAGTCCTCCTATTGGACCAATCCTATAGGTTAAAGAGAAATAAAGGGAGGGGGTTTGGAATAGGACTCCTATATTTGGATAAAAACCAATATTGTAAAATACAGGTCTATCAACTCCATAAATACCATCTAGAAATTCACTGGTACCCTTAAAATAATTTACATCAATATTAAGCCCGCTAAGAAATCCAATAGAGGTATTGTTTTTTTGAAAAAAGTTCCAGATATATTGCGCAGATATTCCTGTTTTGATTGTTAAAAATCCAAAATCTAAATGGGAGTAGAGTTGTTGAGATAAATCCTTGCTTATGGTGTTGAGTTCCATAGTGGCATATCCCATTTGTAATTTTAGTCCAATTCTAAGGCCGTGATTTGTGGGTATGTCTTGCTTGTTTTTGAAATAAAGCTCATACCCTCCCAAGAAACCTAATACATAATTTATTCCTCTTGGATTTTTGATACTAAGGGGGATATAAGAATTTGTGGCAAAAGTGCTTACTCTTTGTTGGTGTGAGATATTTAAGATTCCAAATTCATTTTCATATCCAAAGAAAAAGCCATCTTTTGCAAAAATATAGGATATTGAGGCTATAAGAATAAAATTAACTCTAATAAATTGCCCACTCCCCATTTTTTTGTTCCTTTATTAATCTTTTCTCTCAATAACATAATAAATATCTACCCCATCCTGAATAATATCTAAAACATTGTAGCCATAGTTTTTGGCATCAATGGGGATGGTATTAATACTTTGAGGACAGTCGCTCACAATCTCTAAAATTTCTCCTTTTTTAAGTTGTTTGAGTGCTTCTAGTCCCTCAATGGCAGGATATGGACAGGGTTCTCCCCTTAGATCTAAATGATAATTAATAGTGTATTTTTTCATTGCTTTAACTCCTTTTTAATTCTTATTTGAATCTTTTTTTCTAAGAAAAGTATGAAGCATAAAAATAGGATGAGAAAAATATAATTAATAAATAGGCCACCATAATTTCCAAAGCTCTCTAAAAGATTAATTCTTGGGTAATCCTTGGCTAGGACTTGAGAGTAAAGTGGCCAAGTATATGCAAGCAGAATGGAACCAATTAAATTTCCTATGCCTACAATCACATAATGAACCTGCCCTTCCATAGCACGATACATCCATCCACATTCACAACCTCCTGCAATTACAATACCAAGTCCAAATAAAAAACCTCCTATTATTACATTGGGTCCTGCCCATACAATTTTTGGAGGTATACCAAGCATAATAAAGATAAAAACCCCAAGAGTTGAGATAAACATTCCTAGAATGATTGCTCTTGCTACTAATCCTCTTCCTGTTAAAAATAAATCCCTAAAGGCAGATGTAAAACAAATTTGGGCCCTTGCAATCACAAAACCAAAGATCAGCCCAAATAAGGTAGCAATTCCAAGAACAGATAGTTTTGGTTTAAAGGTATCTTGTTGCATTAAAGTAATAATCCAAATTATTGATCCAAATAAAACAAGAATGCCAAGAAAAAAAGATAGCTTGGAGTGATCTTTTTTTATGGGCTTAAGACTAGCTCCAGCTTTGAGGCTAATGTGAGTTTGAAGGAAAGAGAGCTTTATTACTTTTGTACCCACATATACACCAACAATACTCATTAGAGTGAAAAACCAAGCATGAAGACTAAATTGAGGAATTCCTGTAAAAAAGCTTGCAAGATTGCATCCCATTCCAAGTCTTGCACCAAAACCAGCAATGATTCCACCTACAAGTGCTTGAGTAATTCTAATTTTGCTCTTAGGAACTCGAATTTTAAAGCCATTGGCAAAAAGTGTTGCAATCATAGCACCAAGGAACATACCAATAATCATTACACCATCTTTTCGTGTAAAAATACTACCCTCTAAGCCTATGATTTGAAAATATTCCCACTGTTTTGTTTGAATGCCAAAAAGTTGGAGTATCTCACCACCCCAGCGTGTAAATTCTCCGGTAACAGCCCAAGCAGATCCTGTGATGCCAAAATAATAAGCAGATAAAATTCCAATAAGCAGAATAGAATAAAAAGGATTCCAAAAATTTATAAGATATTTTTGTTTAAAGTCTTTCCACATAAAAGGCCTCTAAAATAAAAAAAAGTAGTTGGATTTTTAGAAGAAGAACTAATCTAAAAATGTATTGCTAGAACCTAGCACTATAAAGAAGGGTATTATATACAAAAATATTCCCTTGTGATAAAAAAATCTAGAAAGACTAGTAAAGACAAGTAAAAGCCAGAAAATTAACTTAAAATAAAAAATCCTAATTTTTAAAATTTAGGTTGTAAGGGCAATAAATTCTGCTCTTGTTTTAGAATCACTTTTAAAAATCCCCCTTAATGCGCTTGTATGAATACTAGAATGCTGTTTTTGGATTCCTTGCATTCTCATACAAAGATGGGTGGCCTTGCAAGTTACCATTACCCCTTTTGGTTCAAGAAGCTCCATTAGCGTATCTGCAATTTGTGTAGTCAGTCTTTCTTGTATTTGCAAGCGATGAGAAAAAATATCAACCAACCTTGCCAATCCTCCAATACCCGCAAGTTTTTTATCTGGAATATATCCGATATTGACAAAGCCAAAAAATGGTAAGAGGTGATGCTCACACATTGAGTAAAATTCGATATCTTTGAGTGTAATCATTTCATCAAAATTTTCTTCATTAAAAACACTGCCTAGAGCTTGGTGTATATCTTGCTTGTAACCATCAAAAATATTTTCATAAAGTTTTTTGATTCTAAAAGGGGTTTCTCTTAAACCCTCTCTTGAGGGATCCTCTCCAATTTGTAATAAGAATTCTTTGAAATCAAGCATATTTTTTTCCTAAAAGCACTTTGATTCTATTTTGTATACTAGGATGTGTGCTAAAAGCTTCGTTGCTAAAGATGTAAGCAGCTGCCCTTGTGGGGTTTGTATCTATTTTACTGTAATCGCTTTTTGCATAATCTTGAGAAATTTTTTGTAAAGCCCTAATCATAGGATCGCTATTTTGCATTAAAAACGCAGCTCCACTATCTGCCATATATTCTCTACTTCTACTCAAATATCTTTGTAATAAAATGCTAAAAATAGGTAAGAAAATTTGCAAAATCAGTAAAATACCTCTTGCAAAACTTGCGCCCTTAGCATTATTTCTACCATATGAAAAGAGTGTAAAATAATTCACCACTAGTAAAAAAATATTGCTTAAAATGCCTACACACATTGTAAGCCTTATATCACCATGTCTTATATGGCTAAGCTCGTGAGCAATGACTGCTTGGAGTTCATCATCATTTAAATGATTGATAAGAGATGAGGTTAGGGCAATTAGAGAATTCTTTTCATTCCAACCACTTGCAAAAGCATTCATATAGGGAGCTTCCATAATATAAAGTCTTGGCGTAAAATTAAGATCAGATTTTTTAACAAGATCTTTTAAAAGTTGGTAGATTCTTAGCTCCAAAGAACTTAGCTTTTTTGAAGGATCTATTTCCCTATAGTGATTTCCACTTAGCATAATGCGGTCAAAATTATTGATTGTATAAAGAGTGATGATTGAAGCAATACAAAGCATAGTAAAACTACAAGTAGGAAAGATTTGAAAACTTATAAGCTTAATGAGTGTGCCAGAAAAATCTTGGGCATTTAAATAAACAATGTCAGCTAGAAGTCCAATAAAAACAAAAATTGCAATATAGGTTAGAATTACAAATAGGCTTTTTTGATGATTTTTTCTAATAATTTCTTGAAAATGCATCTTTCCTCCTAATCAATCCATATAGGTCTATGTGCAACTTCTTCAATAAGGATTGTAGCATAACTTCCCTTAGGGAGAAAAAACTCTAACTCTAGCCAAGCCTCCTGTTCTATGTATCTATAGTGAATATTTTCTGGCCAAATCCAAGCATATCTTCTACTTCCATCCACATAGATTTGGGGATCTAAGAATCTTTCTTCAATGCCTTGGCTATCATCTTGACTCAAAAAGATTTTTTTGCCATAGATTGGTCCTGTTGGGGATAGTTGCCTTTCTTTAAATCTTTGGATATCTTCTTGTTGTAGCTGTGTGTGAAAAAATTTTCCAAAAGGAAAATGTTGGAGAACATCACCTTGAAAAATTTTAAAAAGATGTGGTTGGTTTTTAATGGATTTTATTTTTTCTTTCTCCCAAAAAATATTTTCTAGCTTGAGCGCTTCTTTAATCTCATTAATATTGAAGTGAAAAAATATCTTACTTAGTTTAAGGCGATAGGATAACCATTGGTTAAACAAATCGCTTTGATAGCTTGAAATAAGAAAGTTTTGAAGGGTTTTGTTGCGATATCTTACTTGTTTATGGATTATTTTTTGGCCTTCAAGATGATTATTTTTATCTTTTCCAAATCTTTGATATCCAAAATAATTAGGTAATCCATAAAGCTTAATATTTTCTATGGCTTGAATAATTTGAGTTGCATTAGTTGGTGTCACTCTTTTTAAACGAATAAAAAAATCATTACCTTTTAGATGCCCGAGTTTGATTTTATTGTTGTGGTAATTTTGTGAGAGTATCTTAATACCTAAGTCTTCAAGCTTTTTTAAATGGGAAGAGAGGTTGTGTGTAAATTTTTTATTAATTGAAAAATGTTGTGTTGTTGTTGCAGATTTATCTTTGAGCCCTGCATATCCTATTTCTTGAGATTTGCATCCTAAAAAAGAAGAGAGTATTTTTATTACATCTTGCGTATTTAATCCCTTTTTTCTGATATTTAAGATCAGGTGTTCGCCATGTTGAGAAAATGGGTAAAGAGGTATCTCTCTCACCATAAAATCCCTAGGATTTTGAGAAAAATAAAAGTCAATAGGAGAATGATTTAGTGCATAAATTTTTTGGGTCATTTAGACAATAGTTCTTTTAATAAAAGAGGATAGGTTAGTAAGAATCTCATAAGGGATGGTGTGAAATATCTCTGCCAATTCTCTTGCATCTTTAAACACACAGATTCTATCTTGAGTGCTAAGCGCAGAGAAACAATCCATAGAGGTTTTAGGTAGAAGTAAAAAACCATCGGCAGTAAAGAATTTTTTTTGTTTCCCATTAAAGCGAAATAATCCATCACCATAACCAATATCATAAGTGCTTACATAGCTATCTTCTTGAAGCTCTGTAACACCGCTATAGCCAATTTTAGCTCCCTTTCTTAAAAAGTGTGTGCAAATTTTATCAGCATATAAGCTTGCTACAGGTTTTAGATTCCTAGCACTTGGAATTTCAAAATCTGTAGAAAGATATCCATAGCTAGCAATCCCAATCCGAACTAAATCATCATCAATATTATTACTCCTAAGGGTTCCTGAAGAATTTAAAGAATGGAATCTTGGGATTTGAAATCCCTTTTTTTTGGCAAGGAGCTTTACTTTTTCTTTGATCTGTCTAAAGGCTTCTTGGTGGTCTTCAAAGCTACTATCTTTATCATCGCTATAACCATTGTGGGCGAAAACACCAAAAAGCTTAAGCTTTTTATCTAAAATTTTTTGTATAAATTCCTCTAAGTGATCAGGGTTGATGCCATTGCGATTCATACCGATATTGACTTTTAATTCTATGGAGGTATTTTTTGGTATTAGGTCAAGCTGGGATTCTGAATGGATTGTAGGGTAGATATTTGGTATAGAATTATCACTAATTCCACCATATAAAACTGTGATATGTTGGAATAAATGTGAAATTTGTCTTGCCTCAAATTCATTTTTTACAAAAACACTCTTGATACCATATTGGTGTGCTAAAGTAGCAATTTCTAATAACCCATGCCCATATGCATTGTCTTTTAAAACAATACCAATCTTCTCTTTAGACTTTATATGTTGAGCGATGGTATCAAGATTATTTTTATAAGATTTAGAACAAATAAAAATTTCTGCCATTTTACATAAGCCTATGCCATGAAGGCATAGAAATTATTTTGCTGGTAATTGTGAAATATACTCTGCTAATGCCTCGATATCTTCATCAGAAACATTCTTCATTTGAGCATACATAATTTTTTTGTTACCACCATTATCAGCTGTTCCAGCTTTATAACCCTTAAGATCTTCCAATAATTTCTCTTTTGAAAGACCAGCAATTGTAGCTTTAGAACCAGGAGCAAGTTTTTGACCTGTTGGTCCATGACAAGCTTGGCATTTTTTGAATACAGCAGGAGCATCTGCTAAACAAAGGCTAGCAATACCAAAAGCCATAAGCAATACGAGTTTCTTCATTATGAAATCCTTCATTTTTATTTTGCCTATTTTGATAATAACTTCATTAGGCAATTAAGAGCAAATTATACTATAAACCTAGGGTGATATGAGATTAAATTTTTACTCTTGAGCTTAGGGCTTTGGATAAAGATAACTGATCGACATTCTCAAGACCTACACCAGTTGGAACACCCTGTGCAATTTTGCTAAAGACAAGATCTAAATCTTGTAGTTTGTCTTCAATAAATAACATAATACCTTCATTTGCTAAAGTGGGAGTGAAGGCAAAAATAAGTTCTTTAATTTCTTTTTTTTGTATTTCTTTTTTGAGTAGATTAAAATCCATATCTTCAAGACTTTCTATCACATAATAAAGTCCATTGTATTCATTTGTTTCTTCAAGAGTAAAGATATCTCTAGAGTGTAAAACAAAACAAATTTTTGTATGATCTCTTGTAGAATCTGAACAAATATCACAGAGTTCATTCTCACTTAAGGCATTACAAAAAGAGCATTTTCTAATGTTATGGATAGCATTTTCTATGCAATGTGCAATCTTTAGGCCTAAAAATTTATTTTCTACCCCTAAAGTATAGGCCATTTTTAAGGCACTTTTTTTTCCAATTGTTGGAATCTGCTCTAATGCTTCAACTAAAGAATTAAAACTTTGCATTCCTTTTTTATATGATTTCATGAAAACCACCACTTCAAACTCAAAGGCGCATAGTATAAGTATTTTTTGATATAATTTCAAGTTTATTTTTGGATACATTCCTTAATACTAGTGTTAATAAAAACAAGGTGATAGAGTTTTGGAAAATTTTGATTATTATGAAATTTTAGAGATTCAAAGAACAAGTGATAAAGAGGTGATTAAAAAAGCTTTTAGGAAAATGGCTTTGAAATATCATCCAGATAGAAATCCTGATGACAAAGAGGCTGAAGAGATGTTTAAGCGCATTAATGAAGCCTATGAAGTTTTAAGTGATGATGCTAAGCGTGAGATTTATGATAAGTATGGAAAAGAGGGGTTGCAAAGCAATGGTTTTAGCGGCTTTAGCGGTAGGGATTTTAGTGATATTTTTGGTGACTTGGGTTCTATTTTTGAGAGTGCTTTTGGAGATTTTGGATCATTTTCTTCTGGCAGAAGCAGGAGTAGAAAAAGGAATGTAAAATTTCAAGAAGATTTTGCAATCGAGCTTCATTTGAGCTTTAAGGAAGCTATTTTTGGTTGTAAAAAAACAATTGATCTTGAATATAAAACATGCTGTGAAAAGTGTAATGGAAGTGGTGCAAAAGATGGTAAGGTTCAGGTTTGCCCACATTGTCAGGGTAGGGGGCAAGTCTTTATACAACAGGGTTTTATGGCAATAGGTCAAACTTGTCCGCATTGCAAAGGTAGTGGTGAGAGTGCTTCAGAATCTTGCAAGGATTGTAATGCTAAGGGGTATCATCTTGTTAAAGAAAGTTTTGAAGTTACCATACCTGAGGGTATAGATGAGGGTAATAGACTGCGTGTTCCAAACAGAGGTAATTTAACTCAAAAAGGTGGCACAAGAGGAGATCTTTATATTGTAGCAAGAGTGGAGGATGATGAGCACTTTATTAGGGATGGAAATAATATTTTTGTTGAGGTGCCTGTGTTTTTTACTTCCATTGTACTAGGTGCTACAATTAAGGTTCCAACCTTAAGAGGGGAAGTGGATTTGCATATACCCCAAAATACAAAAGATTCTGAGCAGTTTGTTTTTAGGGGTGAGGGTGTTAAGGATGTAAGAAGCGGAGCAAAAGGTTCTTTTGTGGCTGTTGTAAAGATTATATATCCAAAAAAACTTAGTGATGAGCAAAGGGAGTTGGTGCAAAAACTTCATGAGAGTTTTGGATATGAGGGGGAGCCTCATAAAAGTATATTTGAAGAGGTGTGTTCTAGAATTAAAAGCTGGTTTTCTTGAATAAAAAACTAGCTTTTGCTAGAATTCTTTTTTTAAAGATCGCGTAGCTCAGTTGGTAGAGCACTACCTTGACATGGTAGTGGTCGCTGGTTCAAGTCCAGTCGTGATCACCATTTATTCTTATTTTCTTGCCTCATAATTCTTTTTTACAAAAAATCTCAAAATACTCTGTCTTTATAGTCTTAAAAGAGTTGATATAAAGTTGCCAATATTTTCTGTTTCTAAGTCATCTTTAAAAGGAACAGTGATAGAATCGCCCAATGATTACACCTGAAATTTTAAAAAATCTCCCAAGTACATTTGGAATTTACCAATATATGGATCATCAAGGCAGAGTTTTATATGTAGGTAAGGCAAAAAATATTAAAAAGCGTGTGAGAAGTTATTTTAGAATTAGTGATGATAGGGTGCTGATACAAGAAGATTTGAGTATGCGCATTCAAATTATGCTTCAACAAGTTGCTTACATTCATACAATTGTTGTTTCAAGCGAGCAAGATGCTTTATTGCTTGAAAATTCGCTCATCAAACAATTAAAACCAAAATATAATATCTTGTTACGCGATGATAAGACTTATCCTTATATTTGCATTGATATGTCCTGTGATTTTCCTAGGTTTGAAATGACAAGAAAAGTGAGGCATTGCAAAGATCTTTATTATTTTGGTCCTTATCCTAGTGGTTGCAGGGATATTTTAGATAGTTTATATGCACTTTTCCCTTTGGTGCAAAAAAAATCTTGTTTGAGTGCAAAAAAGGCTTGTTTATTTTTTCAGATTCAAAAGTGCAAAGCTCCTTGTGAAAATAGAATCTCAAAAGAAGAATATTTAGAGATTTTGCAATCTGCTCTTTTTTTATTACAGAATAAAACAAAGCTACTTGAAGCATTAGAGAAAAAAATGCATGATTTAGCTCAAAAGCTTTTATTTGAGGAAGCAAATACCTATAAACAAAGAATTGAAAAAATAAGACCCTTGACTAATTTTTCTCAAGTTGCTTATCATCAACCCTATAATTTTGATATTTTAAGCATTATAAAAGAAGCCTCTTCTTCTAAATATTATGCAACACTCGTACAACTTTTTATGCGCGATGGAAAGATTGTCGCATCAAATTTTAAAAATATAAAAAGTGATTATGAAATTGATATCAATTCAGTTTATACTCAATTTATTTTAAACCATTACAAAGAAAAGATACCTATTGTTCCACAAGCCATCTTAATAGATTCAGAGCTTGAGAATCAAAAAGAGCTAGAAGATTTTATCTTTCAGAGGCAAGAAAAAAAAGTTCTCATACAAAAACCACTTCGAGGGTTTAAATATAACTTAGTGCAGATTGCATCAAAAAATGCTCAAGAGATTTTTAGACAGCAAAACCACTTAAGTCCATTGCTTTTGGAAGTAAAAAATACTTTTAAACTTTCTCAAACCCCTTTTAGGATCGAAATTTTTGATACAAGCCATCATGGTTTTAGTTTTAAAGTAGGAGGGATGGTTGTTTTTGAAAATGAGAAGTTTGTGCGATCAGATTATCGTCATTATAATTTGCAAGGGGATGATGAATATTCTCAAATGCAAGAAATGCTAACTAGAAGAATTCAAAACTTTGAGAATAATCCACCACCAAATCTGTGGCTGATTGATGGAGGTAGGGGACAAATAAATCTAGCAAAAAAACTTTTAGATAGCACAGGAGTTGAGATTGATATTATTGGGATTGCAAAAGAAAAGCTTGATTATAAGGCACATCGTGCAAAGGGTAGAGCTAGAGATAAAATCTATTTACTTGATTCTATGATAGCATTGGATACAAGTAATAAATCTCTACAGTTCTTGCAAAAACTTCGTGATGAAGCGCATCGGTTTGCAATCACTTTTCACAAAAGTCAAAAAACCAAAGGTTTTATCAAAAAGCTACAATATACGCCAAGTGAGCTAAAAAGATTATTGGATTTTTATGGTAGTTTTGAAAATCTTAATCAAGCCTCAAAAGAAGAGATTTCTAAAGTTTTAAAAAAATCATAATCATTACAATTACTCTGATATAATCTTTATGTACTACAACAATAAAGGAAAAAAATGAAGAAGTTATTTTTTAGTTTTATGGCTTTGGCATTGTTCTCGGGAACTATTTTTGCAATGTCCCTTGATGTGGATCAGGCAAAAGTAGAATGGGTTGCTTTTAAAATGAAAGAAAAAGCACCTGTTAAGGGTACTTTTAGTGAAATCAAGTATAAATTTGGCAAAAAATCAGACAGTATCACTCAGATCTTGGAGGGAGCAACTGCAATGATTGATGGAGCAAGTGTAGATCTTGGTGATGAATTGAAAAATTCTAATGTTAAAAATTATTTTTTTATGAAATTCAACAAGCAAGAGCCTATTAAAGTGACTTTTAAAAATGTAATGGAGGGAGATGATAAGGGTACTTTACTCGCAATGGTGCGTATGAATGGAAAGAATGTCAAAGTTCCTATGCAATATGAAATCAAGGATAATATGTTTGTAGCCAGAGGGGTGTTTGATATTATGGAATTTGGTGCAATGGAAGCATTTAAAGCTCTTGCAACACAATGCCATGATTTTCATGATGGACTTACTTGGACACAAGTAGAGATCAGTTTTTCTGCACCTATTAAGTAGGTTTTTTTACCCCGCTTTGGGGTGCTTTAAAAATAATCACTAAAATAAGCCTTGCCTTCTGGTAATATTTCCTCTAATAAATCAATACTCTTCTTATCTGCTTTTAATCTTCCTATATTTTTCAGGTATAAAGGTCTTTTATAGCCTAAAAACATTGTTGTAAGAGTTTGGATATCGAGTTTTATAATATTTTTACTTTTCTTTTTATCAAAAACTATTTGATCTTTTTGGATTTTAAGATTAAAGGTTTTGTTATTCCATTCAAGTAGGGGGTCGCTGATCTCAAAAGTAATACTCGCCTTTCCAGTTATACTATCAAATGGATATTGTCTAAAAAACAAATCTACATCTACAATTCTTGCCATAATATAAGGGGTAATTGTTTCTTTGATATTGCCATCTTCAAGTAAAAAACTTAATGTTTCATTGCTATAATTAGAGCCTCTTAATTCATCAAACATTGATTCATGAGCTTTTATATAATTCCATAATCCCATATTGGCTTCTGTGTCTAAAAAAATCATTTCTTTAATGAAAAAGACATCATTTTCAAGGAGGTAAACTACATATCCTCTTGGTTCTTCAAGTTGATTGTAATAGATTGCAATCATTTCATCTTCAACATCCCAGCGCCAATATTCATCCCATGCAAGCTGATCTCTAATAAGACAACCATGGGTTTGTTTTGCAAAGGTATTGTGTAAAGAAATTAAATCTTTATCTCCTGCCTTTACTCTCTTAACCCTTCCAAGTGTAGGAATTGTCTTTGGTAATTGATTATCTTTTAGTTTAAAAGTCATCTTATCAGAAATGATCTCCCAGCCGCGAGAACGATAATAGGGAATAGAATAGGGATAAAGACAAGAAATACTTTGTTTGTTTTGGCGCATCTTTATCAACGCTTCTTTCATTAAATTTTTCATTAATCCCAACCCAGAATACTCAGGATAGGTAGCTACGCCCGTAATTCCACACATTTTATATATTTGACCATAGATATTCATCTGCATGGGGTATAGGGCAATTTGCGAGGCCAAACTATTTTTTTCAAAATATCCTAGAACTTGAGCTTTTTTCAAAATAGGGGTTTTGGCTTGTTTGATTTCCTCACTACTCCATCCAGTCTTTAATAAATCATCATTAGTTACTTGAAAGGCGTAGCGTAAGAGCTTATTAAATTCATCTAGATCTTTTAGAGTTAATAAACGTAGATTTAATTTTTTGATAATTTCTTCTCTTTGCATAGTGTTATGATAATAAAATTAATCTAATACTCTTGAGGAGTGGGTATAAATATTACACCTATTTTCTCTTGCAAACCCTATAAGAGTAATTCCTAGCTTTTGTGCAGATTGAATGGCTAATTGTGTTGTAGCAGCCTTTGAAACTACAATTGGAATATCGTGCATCGCAGATTTGATAACCATCTCTAAAGATAACCTTCCACTGACAAACAAGATGGCCTCACTTAGATTCTTTTTTTGCATTCTTGCTTTGCCAACTACTTTATCAATTGCATTATGCCTACCTACATCAAAAGCCTCAGCAATATTTTCTCCAGTTTTATCTATCAAAAGTGCTTTATGGACACAACCTGTTTTATCAAATAATTTATTGTCTTTGTAAAAAATTTCTAGGATATGCCAAATCACATCAATATGAACACGCACCTGTGAAGATATGAATTTTTCAATAATTTTACCCTCAAAGTTACCTGTTACTCCCACGCAACAACCAGAAGTAAGTGTTTTTTCCTTATAAAGATTTATCATATTTTCTTCTTGAATCTTTGCTGATATTTTTACGCTCAAGCCAGAATCTTCAATGCTTACATCTAAAACATCGTCAATATTCTCAATCACACCCTCGCTTAGCAAAAAGCCAATTGCATGCGCGTCTTGATCTTGTGGAATACTCATTGTTGAGAGAATTTTTGTGCCATTAAGATAAAGAGCAATACGCTCTTCCTTAATGACACAATCTGTAGCCTCTTGTTTTTTATTATGCTTACTCATTTTTATATAAGGAATAGAAGCGATAAAATTACTTTTGCTCACTTATAAGTTCCTTGTAATAATAGCTATGCATTAATGCCAATTCCTCTTCTACCATATGACCATTTAAAATAGATTCTATAGCACCTTCAATTGCGAACACAGCCATATAAATGTGAGTAATAAGCATTGCTAAGATACCAAAACCTAAAACATTATGGATAATTGCAACAAAGCGTAAGGTATTAATATCTGCCCAAAAATAATGCATTACCAAACCTGTGAAAGCCATAGTAAAGCCACCTAATGTTGCAAGCCAAAACCACATTTTTTGCCCAGCATTAAACTTTCCTGCAGGGACTTCTTGCTTATTAGTAGAGAGATAACCTCCCATAATCTTAAGCCATCCAATGTCATAAAGCTTAAATAATGCAGGTTTAAACCACATTAAAAACATTAAAACACCAAATACAATAAAAATCCAAGTTGCAAAGAAATGCAAATTTTTTGCGATTCTAATTGGCATACCACCACCAAGTTTATCACCAAAAACCATCATCAAACCAGTAATACAGATGGTAACAAAAGGAATGGCAGCTCCCCAATGCACGATAATGTTGTAATTTGAAAAAACCCTAAATTTTTTACCGTGGTGGTCAAACCTTTTAACCCCAACTAGTCGATTATGACAAAAGAATGCAAAAGGCACCAGGATTAAAATGGCAAAGAAAATGGGTGCAAAAAACTTATTTTGTAAGATTGTAAAACCTTCTCCAAGACCTCTCCAACCTCTAATGCCAGATATCTTTTTATCATTATCATCTAAAGCAATTCCAACACCTTGCATTTGAAGTACACTTCCACCTACTACTCCAGAAGTTGGGGAGTGTAACCCCCAACCTTTAATAGCTTCAATTTGTGGTGTGCCATAGATCTTTTCATTGTAAGAAAAATCTACTTTTTTTTCTTGAGAAAAGCCAATATTAATCAGCACAAAAACTAATAAAAGAGATTTTAACAGTTTCATAAAAACTCCTTTAGTCATTATAAGCCTTGCTCCAAGTATATGGAGTTTCTACAGTGCTTACTCCTTTATTTGTAGCTCTTTGACGAATAATGGCACTTACTTCATCTGATCCACCTGCTAGAAGTGCTTTTGTAGAACACATTGCAGCACAAGCAGGCACCTTACCTTCAGCAATTCTATTTTGTCCATAAAGTTCAAATTCTTCTGGACTGCAAGTTTCTTCAGGACCACCTGCACAGAAAGTACATTTATCCATAGAACCACGGAATGCAAAGACATCGCTTGTTGGGAATTGAGGTGCACCAAATGGGCAAGCATAAAGACAATACCCACAGCCAATACAAGTTTTTTTATTGTGTAGCACAATTCCATCTGCACGGATATAAAAGCAATCTACAGGACATACTTTAGCACAAGGTGCATCAGAGCAATGCATACAGGCAATTGAGATGGATTTCTCTTTTCCAACAATTCCTTCATTTAAGGTTATAACTCTTCTTCTGCTTACTCCAACAGGTAAGTGATGCGCTTCTTTACAAGCTACATCACATCCATGACAATCAATACATCTCTCATCATCACAATAGAATTTAATTCTAGAGTGAATGGGCTGATTAGATCCTCCAGTAGTTAAAGGAACTTGATTTTGTTTTTCATTACTCATATTTCACTCCTTAGGCTTTCTCAATGCGACATAAACCGCTCTTTGTTTCTGGACAAGCTGTATTGTAGTCATAGCCATAGCCTACAACTAAAGATGCTGCCTCACCAATTGCATAAGGTTTAGTTCCTTCTGGATAGCGATCTAATAGGCTCTTTCCACTATAAACTCCTGAGAAGTTTTGGGGTAGGAAGACACTATTTTCATCTACGCGATAAGAGAGCTTTGCTTTAACTAAAATCCTTGTTCCACCAACACCATAGACCCACACATCATCATTATCTGTAATACCAAGATTAAATGCGGTATTTGGATGGATTTCTACAAACATTGTGTGATAGATCTCTGCAAGATATTTTGCACTTCTTGTTTCTGTTCCAGTTCCCATATGTGCCACTAATCTACCTGTTAACATATTGAGTGGATAGTCTTTTTTCCAATTTTTATCCTGCTCAGATTTAAAGCGAACATTAGCACGGAAAAGATCCTTTTTATCTGGGAATGTAGGATACTTACTTACTAGATCTTGTCTTATGGAATGTAGAGGCTCTCTATGTAGAGGAATTTTGTCATACCAGTTCCATACAATCATTCTTGCCTTACCATTTCCATAAGGGCAAACACCTGCTTCAAGAGCCTTTTCAACCAAAATATTATTTGTGCCTGTTGCAAAGGTTGTCCCTTTAACTGCTTCTTTTTCTTTTGCTGTAAGTTTGATACCTAGGACGCTTTCAATATTTTCTGCAGTGATTGCAGGATGTCCTCCAATTTTTGCATTAGGTAACTTTCTTGGGCTTAATAAATCAGTCCCATCAGGAGCTTTTAATCCCCAATTTACTCTAAAGCCCATACCACCTTGCATTACAGGAATCTCATCATTATACATTACAGGCGTTCCAGGATGTTTTTCGCTCCAGCAAGGCCAAGGTAGTCCATAGTATTGATTCTTCATAGGGCCATAACCATTTAAGGTAACTTTATCAAACATGTGCCAGTTGTCACAATGTTCTTTTAAGCGTTTAGCACTCATACCTTGCAATGCTATACTTCGGATACTTTGTGCCATTTCTGTGGTTGCATCATCAGGCCAAATAAAATTATCTCTACCTTCTTTCTTTGCAATTTCATAGAGCGATTTTTGAAACTTATCTTTAAATCCTAATTTTTCTGCAAGATCAAATAAAATTTCATGATCTTCTCTACATTCAAACATTGGTTTCATCACTTGATAACGCCATTGATATGCACGATTTGTAGCAGCTACTGAGCCACTAGTTTCCATTTGTGAAGCAGCAGGTAACAAGAAAAGATTATTTTCTCTGTCTGTGATGACTGCAGCATCATTCACATAAGGATCAATAAATACTACTAATTCAAGCTTATCAAGAGCTTCTTTTGTTTTATCAAGAAGTGAAGTTGTTGAAATACCATTTCCAATAACAACTAAAGCTTTAAGAGGGGTGCTTGCATTATTGGCAAAATTTTCTTCATCTAAAACCCCAAATCTCCAAGTAGATAATGCATAACCAGTTTTTTCCATCATCTCTTTAGATTTAAAGCGCCCTTTCATCCACTCATAATCTACATACCAATGCTTACAGAAGTGCTTCCAAGGACCTTCGCCTAGACCATAATATCCTGGTAATGTATCAGAGAGATTTCCCATATCAGAAGCCCCTTGAACATTATCGTGTCCTCTTAGGATATTTACTCCTCCACCTCTTTTACCAATATTTCCAAGCATAAGCTGTAAGATAGGCATAATACGAGTGTTACTAGTTCCTACTGTATGTTGTGTTAAACCCTGATTCCAAATTAAGGAAGCTGGCTTAGCCTTTGCCATCTCTGTTGCAAGTTTTTCAATTGTTTCAGCAGGTATGCCAGTAATATCAGAAGTCACATCTAAAGGATATTTTTTTGCCTCTTTTAATACCTCTTCATACCCATAAACGCGCTCTTTTAAATATTTTTCATCATAAAGCTTCTTTTCAGCAATGCAATTAATCATTCCATAAATAAGCGCGACATCTGTCCCACTTCTAATGCGCACAAACTCATTTGCCTTTGCTGCAGTCTTACTAAAGTGTGGATCTACACACACGATTTTTGCACCTGCTTCTTTTGCACGCAAAATATGCACCATGCCAACAGGGTGATTTACTGCAGGATTTGCCCCAATAATTAAGATAAACTTTGAGAACTGCATGTCTCCAAGGTGATTTGTCATCCCACCATAACCAAATGTATTCGCCACACCAGCGACTGTAGGTGAGTGTCAAATCCTAGCTTGATGATCTATATTATTTGTTCCAAAGAATGCTGCAAACTTTCTAATGTAATAACTTTGTTCATTGCTAACCTTTGCAGAACCAATAAACATAACACTATCAGGACCATATTTTTCTCTAATATCTTTAAGTTGTGTCCCAATCTTATCCATTGCTTGATCCCAAGAAATTCTCTTCCACTCGCCATTGACTTTTTCAAATGGATAGCGAAGTCTTGTCTCACTTCTTGCTCTATCAATCATATCAGCACCCTTGCAGCAGTGACCCCCTTGAGAAATAGGATGATCTTGAGCTACCTCTTGGCGTACCCAAACCCCATCTTTAACTTCAGCAATAATTCCACATCCTACAGAACAATGGGTGCAAATTGTCTTGATTTTTTTTGAACCAGGATATGCTTCCTTAAGCTCCTGCTTACCTGCCTGTTTTAAAACTTCTTGGCTATTATCATTTGCCAATACGCTACTAATACCAGCAGCACCAGCAAGAGCAGACATCTTCATAAACGCACGACGAGATTGTGCTTTGATATCATACTCATTCATTCTTTCTTCCTTTCTTCCTTTTTATCTTACTTAGCTACAGAGTAGTAGGTTTTCCAATACTGTGTATCACCACTATAGAGTATTTCATCCTTTGTAGATCTTCCTTGTAATACTCCATCTTGTTTTTTTTCATTTTTACAACCAGCAAGTGCAAGCCCACCTATTGCAACAGCAACAGAAGTCTTTGTAGTAGTTTTCAAAAACTCTCTTCGAGAATTTTTTTCACTCATTACAGCCTCCTCTTTTGAATTTGGGGAAATAGCCCCATATAAGATCTAGAAATTTAGACCTTATATGGGGTTACTAGACTTTCTTCCAAAATGCAAAATTCTTCAAAAATATCAAATGCTCTAAGATAAAAATCACTTTCAATTTTTTGCATCAAAGATTTTGAAATTCCATATCTAATAGGTAGGATACAGGTCTCATAAACTACCCCTGCTTTTTTTTCGTTATTTTGTTGTAGTAGATATTTTGCAAAAAGACATAAGATTCCAAGTTGATCTTCATTTTCTTTTGTAAAGTTTTTATCAAGATAAAAACCACCATCTTTTAACAATTCTCTCACATAAACCAGACTTTCTCCACCCATACAACCATCTTTGTAATGGGAAAGATAAAGTGGGATTGTGTGATGTTTTTTATCAAAGGACAAAATAAAGCTTTTTGTATATTCCTGAAGTATAATGTCTGTGTTTTCTTGTAATTTTTTCTCTAAAAAATCAAATGCTATTTGTGATTTTTCACCTAAGGGATATTGCTTTAAAATACCAACTTGTTGCTTGAGATTTTCTTGATTTTTTTGCAATAACTCATACAAAAAAAGATTTGCAAAAAAATCATAATACACAACTCTAGCACCAATGATTCTAGTACCTAAACTTTTTTGTTCTATCATACCTAAGCTCCAAACATCACCTTAACCTTACAGGTTTCACAGCACTCAAGTGATCTTATTTTTTTCTTATCATCACCAAAAAGAGGTAACATCATATTTTTGATTTTTTCTATGGATTTTGTAGTAGCAAAAACCTTTCCACATTCTACACACCTAAAGCCTGTGTCTTTTGCCATTACATTGTTGCTAAACCAATTTTCTTGAAGTCTTAAAACACCAAAATTTGTGCTAATGGCATTCTCAGGACAAGAATCTACACAATAGTTGCAAGTAGTACAGAGGCTGGGATTATGTAAAAGTGAAAAGTCTCCTGTGCTTAAGCTTTGGACATTGCAAGCACCAATACAGCCCATGCACAAAGTGCATTTTTCTTTATCAATATAAACTTCTCCATATGTATTACCTGTGGTTTGTATCTCTCCAAAATCTCTATCTTTAACCATAAAGCGCAATCTTTCAGAAAAAATATGTCGTAATTCTTCTTTTTGGTCTTGATGATAGGTATAAAAAAACTCCTCTTGTATATCTGCTTGAGAAATAGCCTCTTGTAAAAATTGCTCATCTTGAACTAGAAAAATAGCCCTTTTCTGATAGATTCTCTCAAAAATTTCATTAATAAGCTCTACGCTTTTTTGCAATCTTTCATTTTTTTCCCGATCAAAAAGAACTATTTGAGAACCACTCTCTTGAATGATGCTTAGTAAATAAACTTCATTGAGAAGATGAGGTTGTATGATTACTAAAGGTAGGCTTTTGTGGAAATCTAGATTTTTTATATTTTCTACTTCTTTAGAGGCCACCACAAGGGGCACTATGTCCTTATAAAGTTTTGCAATTTTAAAAATTGCTTCCTTGCTATATCCATCCCTTTGGATGGCTCCACTTGGACACACCATTACACAGGCTCCACAGCTGATGCAATCAAGTGCTGAAAAGTGAAGTTCCATCAATGTATCATTTTTACTTACCCCAAAAGTAGGGCAAACATCCACACACGAGTGGCAATATCCTTGATTTTGTTTATTGGGTCTTCTGTGATGATACTGACATTTATCTGGGTTATAGTGAATAACATTATGATAGGAATACTCTCCTATTTTAGAATCTAATACCTTGATTAAATCTTCAGGACTTTCGTAATCTTCAACACTCTCGCATCCCATAAAGCGTTTGAGATTTTCATCTTCATAAAAAAGAACTATTTGAGAGTAATAAAGCTTTTCTTGAGAAGTTGTAGATATTTCAAAATTCCCCAGATATCCACCAACTTCTTGAATTTCTTTGGGAGATAAGACTTTAACTTCGTATTTAATTGGTTTATAAGAGCGAAGAAACAAAGCAAAATCTTCTGTTTCTAATCCATCTCCTAATATTAAAACCCTAGGTTTAACCTCTATGCTATAGAAATGAAAAAAATCAGAATAATCTTCAGATATTTCTAGACTTTTTCTCAAGATATCTTGCTTAGAAGCATCAAATTTCTGTGCTAAAATAGGTAACATTGTCTCGTCCTTAACTCCTCTTATACCAAGAGCTTTCACTCAAGGTAAAAAGGTCACTAAATTATACCAAATTAACCTAATAATCTGAGTTTTTTGATTTCTTTAAATTGACATATTGTAGAAGAATAGTAATAAAAACACTCAAGCTAATACCCAGTAGATATGCCCAAAATATAAAAGCCTTTAAGTGCATCAAACTAAATAAACCAATTATCAAGAGCGTATAAGCCAAGATTCTAAGCCAAGAAAAGGATAGTTCTATGCCTGAAATAATTTTTGAGGGCTTATTTTTCTTCTTTTGGTTTTTGTCAGTCTGATTTATTAAATTTGCTTTGTGTTGAACATATTTTTTTATGGCAAGAAAGTTTGCAATTGCAACAAGTAAAAAACTTATATAACCTATTTCAAAGTTATAAATCTCAAGGTAATTTTGTGAATATGCAAATAGTCCTAATGCTCCAAGTAAATTAACCAATAGGATAATAAGCAGACATTGTATTTTACACATCTTTTTTTTCCTGTTTTTTATCTTGATGGTAGGTATATTTTATGTCTTCAGAAAGTTCTTTTAAATCCCTTTGAGATCTTTTATAAGCTTTGTAAATATTTAAAAATCCTGCACTAACACCCCAAAATACGCCTAACCAAAGGAGCCAATAAATACCAGTAAGGTTCTTTAATAAAACCCCAATGCCAATACCAATTAAAACAGCAACAACAATTGAAATACCAAGACTTAAGTCATAAATTCCTGTAACAACTTTTTTTATTTTTTTCTCATCCTTTTTCATTTAATAACCCTAAAGACTTCATCTGCACAATCTAAAACTTTATCAATGATATTTTCATTCATCGGTGTACAAATAAATCCTGTTTCAAATTGAGAGCAAGCAAAATACACACCTCTGTGTAGCATTTCTTGATGAAATTTTGCAAATAAAGAGAGATTGCTTGATTTTGCATCATCAAAATTTTTTATTTCTTTCTCATTAAAAAAGAAGCCAAACATACTTCCTCTTACGCAAGTTTGTAGTGCAATATCATAGGTATTGGCAAGTTTCAATAATCCTTGTGTAAGTTTTAATCCTAGTTTTTCCATTTCATCATAAATATGTGGATTGTGTTCAATTTTGCATAATGTTGCAAGTCCGGCAGAAACTGCTATAGGATTTCCACTAAGTGTTCCTGCTTGATAGACTCCTCCACAAGGCGAAAGTAAGCTCATGATTTCTTCTTTTCCTCCAAAAGCTGCTAATGGCATACCCCCACCAATTACCTTTCCAAAAGTAAAGAGATCAGGCAATACATCGCTATAAGCTTGAATCCCATTCTTTGCAGCTCTAAATCCGCTCATTACTTCATCAAAAATCAAAACCGCATTGTATTGATTGCAAATTTCTCTTAAGTTTTTTAAAAACTCTAAATCAGCAGGAACTAATCCCATATTTCCAGCAATAGGCTCAATAATAACACAACCAATATTTCCATTTTTAAAGCAAGCTTCTACAGAATCTATATCATTGTATCTTGCAACAAAAGTATGTTTGCTTAAATCTTTTGGCACCCCTAAGGAACTTGGATTTCCAAATGTGGCACATCCGCTCCCAGCACTTACTAATAAGCTATCGCTATGTCCGTGATAGCAACCATCAAACTTTAAAATATCATCCTTTTTACTAAAGGCTCTAGCAAGACGTATGGCACTCATAACCGCTTCTGTTCCAGAGCTTACTAATCGAATCTTATCAATCCCATCATAAAATGAAATAATCATTTTTGCTAAAGTGGTTTCTTTTTCTGTTGGAGCGCCAAAACTCAAGCCATCTTGTATTGCTTCCATCACAATATTTTGGGTGTCTTGATCGCAATGTCCAAAAATTAAAGGTCCCCAACTTTGAACAAAATCAATATAATGATTATTATCTACATCAATAAGCTCAAAACCTTTTGCTTTATGAATAAATATAGGCGTTCCACCTACACTACCAAATGCTCTTACAGGAGAATTTACACCTCCTACAATCACTTGTTTTGCTTCATTAAAATCATTGATACTAAAGCGCAAATCCATTAAAAACTCCATTATTTTATTAATTGAGTTGAATTATACATCATTGATGAATTAATCCCAAGGAAACCATAATAAAGACTTGCTTTCAAGTTTAAACAAAAGTTTTTTTGAAAAATTATCATGAAAAAAATTATAAAAATAAGCTACAATGTTTTCACTGCATTTTTAAAATTTTTTCTAGGGGGGAGGGGGCTTATCCCATTTTCTAATATTTGCTTTATGATGTTTAGAAGTGAAGAATCCCCCTTATATATTCTCAAAAACTTTGAAAATGCGTGATAAAAATAAGGAGTCAATTTATGAATACTAAAAATTATATATTTAGAGGAAGAGAGGAGCAAACTGCTTATATAGTTTCCTCTTCTTCTAAGTTTTTTCAAAATTCTTTCTTTAAACCAGTTGTTGCTAGTTCCTTGGCTTTGTTGCTTGGGAGTACTTTGTATGGAGATACTAATATTAGTAATCCAAATTGTGTGGAAAGTGGTAATTGCACTGATATTACAAAAGACATTAATTTTAAATTTGGTACAGGGGAAAACACACAAATTAGTGAAGATTCAAAAACAGTTACATTTAGTAAAAAACAAGAGAATGTTACTTTAAAAGATACTAATTTTACTGGAAATGTTTTTAATTTTCCTGGTTCTACAATGACTATTAATTTTGAAAATAGGTCTGGAGATGGTGCAGGTGAGGGTATTAATGCAAAAAGGACTTTTAACCTTGAAGCAACAAATGATTTTAAGGGTAATTTGAAAATAATAGGCGGAAATGGTAATAATGAAGTAACCGGTAAGTTTTCTAAAAACTTTGAGGGGAATTTTACAATAGAAAATAATAGGGGTTATGGAGGAGCTAAGGTTACATTTACTTTTGGAGAAGAAACGACAAGTGAAGAAGTACCAGCGACAGCACAAAGTTCAGGTATCTTTAAAGGAGATATTTCCAATAATTCTGGAACTGCCACCTTTACATTTAATAAAGATGGAGAAATCCAAGGGGCTATACAAGCTTATGCTAGTGCATGGAAGCACTTAGGTAAAAATATAGTTGTTTTTAAGGGGACAACTAATACCATTACAGGAAAGATTCTTTCATCAGGTGGATCTAATACTATTACATTTGGTGGCAATAGCGTAGGTGCTGTAAATAGTGAAACTCCTACCAACACAATCACAGGTGATATTATTGCAGATAAAGATGCCCGCTATTATAGTGGAAGCAATACCATTACATTTGAAAAAGGAACTAGCACTATCAAAGGCAATGTTAATGCATATGGTAGTGGTGCTACTAATACTATCACCTTTAATGGAACAACCAATACCATCGAGGGTAATATTTCTACGGGTGCAGCTACTTATGGTGGAGATGGAGCCAATACTATCACCTTTAATGGAACAACTAATACTATTACAGGAAAGATTTTTTCATCAGGTGGAACTAATACTCTTACATTTGGTGGCAATAGCGCAACTACAAATGGTGGTTCTACTAACACTATTACAGGTGATATTGTTGCAGAAACAAATAATCGTCGTCGTAGTGGAAACAATATTATTACATTTGAAAATGGAACAACTAATACAATCAAGGGTAATATCTCTGCATATGGCTCTACTAATACTATTGTTTTTAATGGAACTGGGGCCAATAAATTTATAGGTAATGTCACTGCAACTTCATCTGGTTATGGTGGAAATGGGACTAATAATATTAAAATTGTAGGCAAAGAAGCATCTAAAGACCAAGGGATGGGCCAATCAAATGCTTCAATCCTTGATGATCTTTCTTTCCTAGCAGGTAACATTGAGACAAATAATGGTTCAACTAATAACATAGTTCTTGAAAATAGCATCTGGCTTCCATTAAACTTAGCTGAAGTGATTGGTGGAATACAAAATAGTGATATTAAAACTAATTTATCTAGCCTATTAGAGGATGTTAATATATCTTCAGGAACCCTAACTAATAATAGTGGAACTACAAATGCTGTTTTAAGAGCCTCAGGTTCTGTTTTTAACACTTCTAGTGTAACTCCTATGTTTAATGTTGAAAACAAGAGTGGTAATGTAAATGTTGTTGTGCAGGGTCAAGTCAATATTGGTGCTAATGTTTCTTATAGAGAGAATAAAACAGGAAGCACTACTTTTATCTTTGCAAATAGCAATAATAGCATCAATGATGCTTTTGGTCATCCAACAGATACAGATACATCAAATGATAACTCTGCAGTTTTAGGAGTAACCTAT
>NZ_FZQY01000013.1 GCF_900199585.1 Helicobacter sp. 'house sparrow 1'
ATAGTAGGAGACATCAAAACAACAAGATTACATGCAAGGCATATTAAAAGAATTAAATTCAAATGCTAATGTGATTGTAGTGGAATAAGTTTTAAACCCTAACTCTAAAAATAAGAGTTAGGGTAGAAATAATTAAACTCAAACAATCAATCAAGGAGGGAAAAAACTAAAAGATGCAATGCATCAATGTTCTTTAAAATAAAGAGAAATCTTTCTTTCTCTTGCCACCACTTAATTTCTCTTTTTTTCAAAGATTTTTTTATAAAACAAATCTTTAACAACTTAACATGACAAACAATGCGACAATATGCTTTGAAAGTTGAGCATATTCATAATAAACTCCGATTAAGTGGTGGTAAGAGAGGGAAAGGTAGTATTGCTTTGATGAAAAATTAAAGTTTAAGAGAGCTAGATCTGATTTCGTCTAATATTTGTAATGTATTTTCCAAACTTGTGTGATGGATGTGGAAGTTATAATGGTTGATTTTATAAACCTTGTCGTAGTATTTTTCAATTAATACTTCAGCAATTTTTTCAATTTCTTTTTTATCCCATAACTGCAATATTTCATTAAATATAGCATTGCTTAAATAGGGTTTTATTTTTTGCATTGCAGAAGAAAAAAGAGCGTGATTAATGTGTTGATAAAGTTTAACAATTCTTTTGATTCTATCTTCTATTGGAGCAGTAATTAAAATAAAAATTCCATTATGATAATGATAGAAGAGATCCTTAGGTATAACTAAGTTGCCAAGTTTTTTTGATTCTGCTTCAATGATTAGAGGTTGTTTATCTTGTTTTTTTATAAGTTCAAATTCAATGATATTTTCAAACATTTTTTGAGTAGGTTGTTTTCCAAGTTTAAGTGTTGCCAAAGAACCAAAGCTTGAACCATAGTGATGAGCAATACCTTCCAAATCCAAACTAAAGGTTGAATAAGATTGTATAATCTCACTTTTGCCACAACCAGTTGGTCCGCAAAGGGTAATAAATTTATAGGGGTTTTTAAGATTGATTAAAACATTTTGTCTATAGGATTTATAACCACCCTTTAGCTTAAATACTTGCAATCCTAGATTTTTTAAAACTTCATAGAGTGCTTGACTTCTTTGACCGCCCCTAGCACAGTAAATTAAAATCTTATTTTTATAAGAGAAAATTTGCCTTAGGGATTTTTCATTGGATATTTGTTCCAATAATAAAGAGATATTTTTACATACAAGACTGGCTCCAAGTATTTTTGCTTTGATAGAATCTTGATGATAAAGGGTTCCAATTTGCTTAAATTCTAGATTATTTAATACAGGAAAATTTAGTGCATTGGGAATATGAGAATGCTCATATTCATTTGGACTTCTAACATCAATCACCACATCAAAATTTCTATAATCCAAAGCATAATTAATCATTACTTATTTTTTCACCTTTAAAAATAAGATACCAACTTAGGGCACGCGCTTGATTTAGTCTTTCATAAGAATCTGCAAGTGTCTTGTTTGTTGGGTGGATGATAAGGGGTTCTTGTTTTGGTTCATAGATCATATTTTTATCACCAATGACAAAATATCCTAGAGCAAGTTTATTGTGTATTTTAAAATTAGGGTTATTGCTTGCTAGAGGGGCACCAAAGCTAGGATATTGAAACCCTTTTTTTCCCACAAGTTCAATGATTGTAGGAGCAATATCAAGATGAGAGCCTATAGTGGTGGTTTTATAAGGGTTTAGGACAGGCGAGTAGATGATACAAGGAACTTGTTTTGTAATTGCAACACTAGCGTTGCCTGGGTAATATCTATCATAATGATCCCCTGTAATAATAAAAAGAGAATTGGGGTATTTTTTTGACATCTTAGAAATAAAATCCATTAATACTTTGTCATACCAATAGATATGTGCAAGGATTTTTGGAGAAATATTAAGATGGTTTTTCTCAACAAAATCTTCAATTTCTTTCATTGGAACATCATATTTTTCCAAAGGAAGATCATAGGGTGGATGGTTGGAAGTTGTCATAATCATATTAAAACTAGGGGTGTTGTTTGTGTTTTGTAAAATAAAATCAAAAAGAACATTATCACTCACTCCCCAAATATTTTTATAAGGGGTTGGGTAGTTTTTATCTTTTGCAAAAGTAAGCAGATAGGATTCATCAAAGAGTTTGTCAAAGCCTTGAGAATGTGTAAAACTATCTAATTTTTGCCAGTTTCCAGATCCGCCATAATAAAAATAGCTGTGATAATTTAATTGTTTTAAAATACTTGCAATTGAGGTTTGGAAAGTAGGGGATTTTCCAATAAGTGTATGCATAGGAATATCAAGTTGTAACAATCCTGTAATTTGAGAATCTAAACTTTTTGCAGTAGAGGGGGCATTTTCTAGAAAAAAGTCAATATCAAGCGCTTTTTTGTCTTTTATAAGTTTTTTAGTTTGACTTAATAAACCAATAGAATCAAATCTTTCTTCAAAATGCCACTTACTTAAACTTTCTGAAACAATATAAAAAATGTGATGAATTGGGGTTGTAGAAGTGTTTTTTACTTCTTGTTTTAAAAGCTCATAGAGATCATAGGGTGGCGCTTCTTTGGTATTAAAAAATTCTTGAGTAGTAGTAACAATATCTTTAGGATAAAAATCTTTTAGTGAAGATTTTGAAACAACTTTATAACCCTTATAGACAAAATACAATGCCCTAAAGTTATCTGTAGTAATTTTTTTTAGAAAAATATTTTTTGATGGAACAATTTGCTGATCTAAAGACTTGCCCTTAAAGCTAAAAGCAGAGTTTATAAAAAACATCAGAAGTAGGGCAAGTGAGATAAAAGCAATTAGGGATAAAAAATAGTTTTTTGATGTTTTTATTGTATGAATAAATGAAATATTTTTTTTATAAAAGAAAATAAAAGCAAAATTAATTACAAGCCACATAAAAACTTTGACTAAAAGATTATATTCTCCACTAAAACCTGTTTTTAAGATTGCAATTTGATCATCAAAAATAAATCCTAAAAGATTACTATTAAACACATCATGATAGATGATGAAAAATAGCATATGAGCGATGCTTAAAAAACTACAAAGTGAAATAACAAGGCTGGCAAATACCTTTAATCCTTTGTCCTTAAAAATGAAGCTCAAAACAAAATATAAGATTCCAAAAATGGCAATAATGCGGTTATCATATTGCATTCCATTAAAGAGACAAGGAAAAATATCTTCCAAAGAATAAGATGTAGCATCGCCAATTTGAGAATGATAGATGCCAACATAAATAATAAATATAATGCGTAAAACAATAAAAAGTATGACTAAAACAAGGATAAAACTAAAAGTTTTTAAAATATTTTTGAGTAACATCTTATTTCTTTAAAAGCTTAAAAATGAGAGTTAAGATTGAGATGATAAAAAATACCACATCAAAGAGATAGTCAAAGATATTATTGTACTCAAGAATCTTTAAGGCATAGGCAAAAAGGCAAATGAGATAAATAATGCTTAGGATTTTATCAAAGAAGAAAGAAAATAAAATCACACCACAGCCTATAAGTAGAGTATTTCTTTCATCAAGATAATAGATATTTAGTGGAATTACATTTAAGAAACAAAGATAAAAAATTAAATGAGTAAGGGCAATATAAATAAAACCTTTTTTTGAGATTAAAAAGATTTTTTTCTTTTTAAACTGAAAGGTTTCGAGACAAATTAAGGTATAAAATATCAATGAGAAAACACTCAAACTCCCCACAACACTAAAAGTAAGGTCATTAAGACTTAGAGTATGATAAAAGGGGATATTGCACACTAGAATTACTGCAATGATGCCAAAATAATAATTAATTGTTTTTGCCCTAAAGTAGGTAAGAATGAGAAAAACTAGTGCAATGTAAGGGATTGTTAAAAGATAATGATTTATCATTTATATTTCTCCCTTTTTGTAAGATTGTCTAGGTATGTTGCATTGAAATACAAATGCCTGATAAATTTTCTATCTACAGTATAAGTAAGATGTAAAAGATCTCCATTTAGTAGGATAAAAGGATAACTCACTTCTCCATCTTTGGTACTTGTGCTATCTATGTCAAGAAGTTTTTCAAAATAATCTAAAGAAGTAAGTTCTGATAAGGTAAGCTTTCCACGAGTTAAATTTTCATTTCTTGAATTGTGGAGTAAATAGGTTTGATGATTGAGTGTAAAAAGTGCCAAGGAATTATCCTCATTGACTAAATTTGTTTTTATAAGAGGTTTGTAATGCAATTGCGTATCGCATTCTTGTGTATAGAGGATAGAGTTTGCTTTTTTGTGTGCTCTAAAAGCTAAAAGACAATGTGTGGAATCTAGGGTTGTAATACTGGGCTGTAATAAGCCATAGGCATTATTTGGCTTTGATATTTCTAAAATTTTTCCTTTTGAATCTAACACAGCCAATAAGGGGTATTTATTTGCAAGTTCATGATAGATAGGAAGAACTACGCCTTTTTGTTTGGTATTAAAGATAATTTCAATGGGTGCGGTTCTAACAAGATTGCTAAGATTTAAAAAGGGGCTAAGATGCAAAGCTTTTTGAAAGGTGAAATGGATAGACCTGGGATTATTTTTTGAAGTATAGTGATAGATTTTACTAGTGGCCCAGCCTCCAATACTTACTCCCACTACAAAAAGATGTAAAGTATCATCAAGGTTATAAAGCACAGGATTGCCAAGTTTGCTGATATATTCCTTGCTATCTTCCATTAATTGCTTAGGAGTTAGAATAACAAAGGCATCACTCCATTGGTAATTAGTATAGATATTGCCATAGATAGCAACATCTTTAGCACCTTCTCTGCTTCCTGCAAAGTAAGCGCTTAAGAGATGGTTTTTGTCTATGAAGGTTATAGTGCTTGAGTGTGCAGATTGAACACCCTTTGGCATAGGAATATCTTCTTGTTTATAAACACTTATTGGGGAATTTGTTGCTGTAGCAGAGGGGGTAACAAACTCAAACTCTTGATGTTTAGAAAGATTATAATAAGCAATGCTTCCCAATAAGACTAGGGCAAAAAGAAATGTAAAAAAGTGCCTCATATCCCTAAAAAGTCTTTTTTAATAAATTTTCAATCTTTAAAATTGTGATTAATTTATCATCTTGTTTGCCAACACCAAAAATAAGATCAGCCTTTTCATTTATGGTTTCAGGTATAGGATCAATTTGGCTTTGTTTTAACCTCAAGGCTTCTGTAAGTCTATCAATTACAAAGCCTGCAATTTTATCTTCGTGTTTTATTACAAGATAGCAAGTGTCTTT
Organism: Helicobacter sp. 'house sparrow 1'; assembly: GCF_900199585.1. Classification (NCBI taxonomy): domain Bacteria; kingdom Pseudomonadati; phylum Campylobacterota; class Epsilonproteobacteria; order Campylobacterales; family Helicobacteraceae; genus Helicobacter; species Helicobacter sp. 'house sparrow 1'. The sequence continues at coordinate 5,282 of NZ_FZQY01000013.1, forward strand.
TGTGTGTTTTATAGGAGGGAGGCCAAACTTTCGTCTTAAATCAATAAGTGGAAAAACATTTCCTCTAAGATTAAAAACTCCCAAAACATAATCAGGAGTTTTTGGAACTCTTGTAAAATCAATAGGCTTAACAATTTCAAGGACATTTAAAATTGGAACAGCAAATTCTTCATTACCCACAATAAAACCTATGACCTGTGTCACTTCTTCGATATCTTCTTTTTTAATTTTAGAATAGTTTTGCTTTTGTTGATCAAAAATTTCTTTTAACATTTCTTTATTCATCATCAATTCCTATATTAAGATTAATGTTTCTTCTGATTATATTGATGAGATAATCTTGAGTGCAGGGTTTTGTGATATATTCAGTCATACCAGATTCTATACCCCTCATTCTATCTGTCTTTTCTCTTTTGCTTGTAAGGGCTATTATGGGAAGATTTCTAAAGCGATTGTATTTTCTAATCTCTGATGCAAAAGTATATCCATCCATTTTTGGCATCTCAATATCCACAAGAACAGCATCAAAATTTTTGTCAGTATTTTTTAAGATCTCAATCCCTTCTAATCCATTGGTTGCCTCAATAATTGTAATGCCCAAAGGACTTAGGAACTTTTTGAAAATATTTCTATCAGTAATGCTATCATCAATCATCAAAATCTTATAATCATTTGATTGTCTTTTTGTCTTTGATTGACTTGTATTGTGTTCTTCTGTAATATTGATTTTAACCTCTTTTGCCATTTCGACCATTGCAGGAACATCAACAATCAAAGTTATTTTTCCATCACCCCTAACAGTGGCACCAGCAATACCTAAGGTTCCCTTAAGATAATATCCAAGAGATTTAATCACAATCTCTTCTTGCCCAATAAGGTAATCTACAATAATTCCAATTTTTTGTTCTGCTAAGCCCACAATGACAACATAAACTTCATTAGAATTATCAATTGTAGTTTGGATATCAAAGATGTCAGCAAGACGCACCAAAGATAAAACCTCATTACGCAGTCTTAAAACGCTTCTTCCATCTACACTATAAATTTCATCATGACTAATTCTTACAGTTTCTAGTACCGAAGAAAGGGGGATTGCATAGTACTCCTCTTGAATTGCAACAAGTAGAGCTTGTATAATTGCAAGAGTTAGGGGTATTTTTAATTTAAGAGTAGTTCCTACTCCTTTTTCAGATTCTATCTCAATAAATCCATTTAACTTTTCAATGTTTGTTTTAACAACATCCATTCCTACACCACGACCAGAAATATTGGTAATAGAACTAGCTGTTGAAAAACCAGGCTTAAAGATAAGAGAATACGCTTCTTTATCTCCCATATTTTCGGCTTCAATAGGCGTAATAAGTTGTTTTTCTAATGCTTTTTGTTTGAGTTGTTGTGCATCAAGTCCTTTTCCATCATCGCTAATTTTAATAACAATATGATTACCCTCATTATAAGCACTAAGACTGATAGTTCCTGTTTCATTTTTATTAAGTTTTTTTCTTGTTTCAATGTCTTCAATCCCATGATCACAGGAATTTCTAATAATATGCACAAGAGGATCTCCTATTTCCTCCACAATAGATTTATCTAACTCTGTTTCTTCCCCGCTAATTACAAGCTCAATATTTTTATCTAATTCTCTAGAGAGATCTCTAATCATTCTAGGAAATTTATTAAATACCTTGCTAATTGGCAACATCCTTGTCTTCATCACTGCTAATTGTAAATCCGTAGTGACAGTAGAAATAGAAGAGACAACCTGATTAAATTCTTCTAAAAAGTTTTCTCCATCATATCGTTGTTCTGCATCGCTATAAATGCGTAGCAACCTGTTTTTACCTAAAACAAGCTCCCCAATAAGATTCATTAAGTTATCAAGACGCTTTACATCTACACGAACTGTTTGTTCAATGGAATGCTTCTCTTCGGCATTTTTTGTGTTTTTTGGAGATTTTGCCTCTACAATCATATCGGGTTGTTTTATACTATTTTGTTTTTTCTGCGCTCTTTTTGCTTTATCTTCAGCCTGTCTTTGATTTAAAAGTCTTTGTATTTCTGCTTCTATTTCATCATCACTCATTGAACTATAATTTTCTTCTTTTGTTTCCTTTGATTCTTCCAAAACTATTTTTTTAACTTGCTTTTTTTTCTTAGATTCTTTTTTGGGCTCAAAAGTATTATTTGAAATATCTTGAAGATTTTTAACACATTCTGTGATATCAATGCCTGAGTTTGAATCATCTTTATTTTCTCGGATACTTTGCAAGAGAGCTTTCATCAGATCAATGGATTCTAATACTACATCCATAATGCTAGGAGTGATTATAAGCTCTTCTTTTCTAGCCTTGTTAAGAACATCTTCCATATTGTGTGTAAGATTTGTAAGGATATTAAAACCTAAAAAAGAGCTTGAGCCTTTTATGGTATGAGCAACTCTAAAAATACGATTTAACAGATCAGGATCTTTTGGATTATGTTCTAATTCTATTAAATCTTGATCAAGTTGTTCTACTAACTCAAAAGCCTCAACTAAAAAATCCTCTATTATTTCTTGCATTTCATCCATATTAACCTCATTTACTAAAACATTTAAGCCAATTGATCCGCTAATTTTACAATGTTAATCTTTAATTTAAACTACAAAAAGTTTTTTTAGTAATCCACAAGGTTTTTTTATGGCAGTAAAATGAGGGAATTGCAAGATAATTATATTGTTTTAGGGTTGTATGAAAATGTCCTTCAATTACTGCATCAAAATCTAGGTGTTTTTGCTTTGAGAAGTTGTTGTATGCCTGCAATCTCTTTTGGATGAAGTTATTTGTATTTTTCAAAAACGAAATTTGCTTTTTTATTACCATTTTTTTAGCTATGCGGTAGATAAAACCAAAGCTTATTTTGTCAATAATTTTCAGTAATGCTAGGATCAAGGGAGTATTCATAGAACTAATATAAAAGGAGTATAAAAAAGAGATAAAAAGATCCCCATGCGCTAAAAGTATCTTTTTATCTTCAAAATAAAAGAGTGCAGGTTGTAGCTTTCTTGTATAGATTTTTACTTTAGGGAAGATGGAAAAGGGAATTGCAAAGTCATGGTTGCCTTCAAAATAAAATACTTCAGTCTTTTGGCTTAGTTGATTGATTTTTTGCAACAAAGGGAGATGTTCTTTCAAGCTAGTAGGAATATGGCCAATCAGAAAGTGAAAAATATCTCCCATAAAAAATACTTGGACAGGTGGACTTTGTATCAAACTATCAAAAAAATCAAAAGCCTTTTTATCACTGTCTAAAAAGTGGGCATCTGCAATAAAAAGCGCACCTTCTTTTATAATTTGATTTTGCATCGCTACCCTATAGTTGGAATCCCTAAAGTTTCTTCAAAACCAAACATCAAATTTGCATTTACAACAGCTTGAGAGCTTGCACCCCTCATTAAATTATCAATGCTTGTATTGATAAATAAATCCTTACCATTACATTGAGCAAAAATATCACAAAAATTTGTCCCCTTGGTATTGAGAGCATTCACAGGTTCTTTACGGATACGGATAAAATTTTCATTTTTGTAGTGTTGTTCTAAAATTTTTAAAGGTTCAATAGATCCTTTGAGTGAAGCAAAAATACTCACAACCATACCTGTTGTGATTGGAGTAAGATAGGGGATAAAATTGATCTTTGTTTTTATTTTTCCCAGAGTCTCACATTTTTCAGAAATTTCAATCTGATGGCGATGTTTTAATGGGTTGTAGGCAAAAATATTTTCATTAATAAAGGGGTAGTGGGTATTAGAGCTTAATTTTTTTCCAGCACCACTCACCCCGCTTTTTGCATCAATAAAAACACTTGATTGGATATAAGGTAAAAAGGGCAAAAGACCAAGCAGGGTAGCAGTAGGATAGCATCCAGGATTGGCTATTAATTTAGCTTGTTTTATTTTTTCTCTTTGATATTCTACGAGACCATAAACTGAGTGTTTTAGGTTTTTAGAATCTAAGTGAGGACAATAATTTGCCTCATAATTTTCTTGAGTTAAGCGATAATCTGCAGATAGATCCACTACTTTAATATTTGGATTTTGTTCAAAAAGTTCTTTGCAAAATTGCATAGATTCTTGATGGGGCAGTGCTAAAAAAACAAGTTGGGTATTTTTAGCAACTTCTGTAGCATCAGCCTTTTGTATCAGACAGCTTGCCACCTGAAATAAACTTGGATGGATCTCATCTAGAGTATTTTTTCCACTTGAGTTTGCAAGGTAGGCAATATTAAATTTTGGATGATTTCTTAAAATCTTAAATAATTCATAACCAGTGTATCCACTAATCCCTACAATACCAACATTAACTTTGCTCATTTTTTTGCCTTAGCTACAGGAGATTTTGCAAGCAAAAAGACCCTAGCAAAAAACCCTATAGTAAGCATTACTAAAAGAATTTTAAAAGTATATTCACTTTGGATGTGGATTGTTGCAAATTCAGGAGTGGCAGTTGCTGCTGCACCTTGTTTTTGTGCTTCTATGATTTTTGGGGTGAAATAGAAACTAAAGAGAAAAATTAAAATTACATTGATTATATTGATACCAAGTGGAAAGAAGCTTGTTCTTTTAGAAAGATTGAAAGCAAGTAGTTCATAAACTAAGATGATGATTGCTGTGAAATTTAGCAGGGTATTGAGTTTTAAAAAAACCTGTGTCATTAAAATACCAGAGTCATATTGTGTGATTCCAAGATCTGGCAAAAAACTATAGGCATTAAAAATCACGGGGGCAACAAACATTCCACAAGCTATAATTGACCCCATACTAATCCCTAAAATCCATAAATAAGCAGTCTGTAAAAAAAGTTTAAAAGCTTCTTTATTCAATTAATACTCCTTGTTTAAAGATATAACTTGTTTGCTTGAAATTACTTTTATTCTTAAGTCTTTTTAAATTTTATAATGATACCAAAAATGTTTTTGAAAAATATCTGATGGAAATGAGTCGGAATACTCATAACCAACTATCTACCACCAAGAGATAAAGATGATAAGGCCTTTATTAATAATTTATGTATGTGAGGGATTGAAATTAAGAGATCTTGTGTAAAATCTCACAATCTTTTAGCTTAGGGGTTGTTTAGTGAAAATACTTTTTAGTCCAAGTGAGGAAAAGAAAAAATATTTTGAAAATCATCAAACAGATGAGAATCTTTTGAGGGAATTTTTGATTCCATTTGAAGCAAGAAAAGAGTTTGTCTCTTCTTATTTAGACATATTGCAGAAAGGAAGTGATGAGGAAATATGTAACTTATTTGGTGTAAAAAGTTTGCAAAAATATTTAGATGATCTTGCACTTTGTAATCAATTATTAACAGCACCTAGAATAGAAGCCATTAAACTCTATAATGGAGTGGCATACAAGGCTTTAGACTTTGATTCTTTAAAGCTATCTCAACAAGATTATATTTTGCAAAATGTTTTTATTTTTAGTAATTTATTTGGTGTTGTAAGAGCCCTTGAGAGACTTCCTTTTTATAAATTCAATCAAGCATATCATAACTCCGACTTAGGGATTAAAAAATTATATCAGATGATGAAAATAGCACTAGATGCTTTTTTTGATTCTTCAGAAGAAATCTTGGATTTAAGAGCGGAGGTTTATATTAAGGCCTATAAGATCAAAAAACCTCATTATGTTGTAGATTTTCTTAGACAAAATAAAAAAGTAAGCCATTATGCAAAGTATTATCGTGGTATTTTTCTGAGGAAGCTATCAGAATATGAGATTTCATCTTTTGATACTATAAGGGGATTGTCTTTTGATACATTAGAATTAAAAGATATTGTTGAGGATGAGATGATTACAAGACTGATTTATGAGATCAAAGACTAATTTCCAATAATTTTTGAATTGTCTCATCAAAATGAAAAAACTCTTCTTCGCTTTGTTTGATAAATTCTTCCATTTTTGATTTTTTTTCAATTGCTTCATCAAGCTCCATATCATTGCCCTTTTGATAAGAACCAATACGAATGAGTATTTCATTTTCCTTTAATAGGGAGTAGAGGCGTTTAAATTTTCTTACTGCATTTTTGTGTTGAGGAGAGATGATATCACCACTTACTCTTGAAGCAGAGTTTAAGATATTAATGGGTGGATAAATTCCAGATTCTGTGAGTTCTCTGTTTAAGACTATATGCCCATCTAAAATACTTCTGCTTTGATCAGCTATTGGATCACTAAGGTCATCTCCTTCAACTAAAACCGTGAAAAAAGCCGTAATAGAACCTTTACCTTCTTCTTTTCCTGCTCTTTCCATTAATTGTGGAAGTAGCGAAAGTACAGAGGGGGGATATCCTTTGCTTGTAGGAGGTTCCCCAAGTGCTAAGCCAATCTCTCTTTGTGCCATTGCAAAGCGAGTAACAGAATCCATTATAAATAAAACATCTCTACCTGTATTTTTAAAATACTCAGCCACTGCCATTGCTGAGAATGCACCATATTTTCTCATCAATGCAGAATCATCGCTTGTAGCGACTATAATGACGGTATTTTCAAGATTCCCATTTAAATTTTTATGGATAAATTCTGGAACCTCTCTACCCCTTTCCCCAATCAGTGCGATGACTTTAATTGGAGCTTTAGATCCCTTTACGATCATCCCCATTAAGGTGGATTTTCCTACACCAGACCCTGCAAAAATACCAAGTTTTTGTCCTTTACCACAAGTTAGGAGTCCATCTATAGCCTTAATTCCTACAGGAAAAACTTCATGAATAACCCCTCTTTGCATTGCCTTTATGGGATGGGTAATAATTGGGGTAGTTTGTGTTGTATTTAAAAGACCTTGGTTATCAATTGGATTCCCTAGAGGGTCTAAAACTCTTCCAAGTAGTGCATCTCCAACAGGAAATAATAGTCCTTCTTTTTCTAAAAAAACCTTATCATTTATCCTAAACCCTTCCATAAAAGAAAAAGGTGCAAAACCAAATTCATTGCCTTGGATGATAGTAACCATTCCAAGTGCATATTCTCCACTTTCTTTTTGAATTTTTATGATGTCTCCAAGAGAAGGTGAAAGACCGCTTGCATAAATGATAGTAGGTGTAATTCTTATAATGGCACCATATTTTGGGGAAAGCTGAAAGTTATATTTAAGCTTTGTTTTCAAGTTCTCTAGGGACATTTTAGTGCCTTTAAAGTTGGATTGAAGCATTATTTTGTTATAATCTTTGAATTATACTTTATTTTTTCTAAGAGGAAGGTTATGAATTTATCTACAAGCAAGTTAAATAGCGCAAATGCAATTGCAAATGGAGTGATTGCAGCCAAAGATTTAGAGAATAAATTAACAAAAGTTGCAACAAGGTTGGCTCAAACAATCAAGGTTGATGGTTTTAGAAAAGGAAAGGTTCCTTTAAGTTTGGTGAAGAGTCGCTATAAGGATGCTATTAAGCAGGATGCACAAAAAGAGGCAGTGCAAGAAATGCTTCAACAAGCTATCAAGGATTTAGGGGTTGATATAAAACAAGTAATTGGGGATCCAATCATTACAAAATTTGATGAAAAGGGTGAAGATATTGATGTTGAGATTAAAATCTCGCTCACTCCAGAAATTGATTTAAGTGGTGTTGAGAAGTGTATCCCTGAAGTTAAAATTCCAAATATCCAAGATAAGGCGGTTAAAGAGAGACTTGATGAAATTGCAAAGAGAGAAACGCCTTACATAGATGATACAAAAAATAAGAAGCTTGAGAAGGATGATTGTGCGGTATTTGACTTTGAGGGGTTTGTAGATGGAAAGCCTTTTGATGGCGGAGAGGCAAAGAACTTTGAATTGGTAATAGGTAGCAATCGTTTTATAGCAGGTTTTGAAGATTCTATGATTGGTATGGTTGCAGGAGAAGAGAAGGATATTAATGTGACTTTTCCTAAGGATTACCAAGCTGAGAATCTAGCTGGCAAGGATGCAATGTTTAAAATTAAGCTTCACAAGATTAAAGTTAAGGATAAAATTAAGATTGATGATAGCTTTGCTAAGAAAGTTTTAGCACATAAGGAAGATGCAACTCTTGAGGATCTAAAAAATCAGATTAAAAGCCAACTTGAATTAGAGGCAAAAACAAAGCTTTATAATGAAGAATTGAAAGAGAAATTGGTTAATAATTTATTAGATACTGTTAAATTTGATTTACCTGATTTAATTGTAGAACAAGAGATGGATATATTGTTTAGGAATTCTCTTGCTTCAATCCAACCAGAGGAACTAAAGGAATTGCAAGGTAGTGTAGATAAAGCACGAGAAAAAAGAGAGAGCTTTAGAAGTGATGCACAAAAGAGCGTTAAAATAACTTTTATTGTGGATACACTTGCAAAGAAAGAAAATATCGTAGTAAATGATAACGAGGTTCTTCAGACACTTTATTATGAAGCGATGATGATGGGACAAAATCCAAATGAAGTGGTGCAACATTATAAAGATAATAATCTTTTGCCTGCTATTAAAATGGCTATGATTGAAGATAGGGTATTGCATTATCTCTTGGATAGTAAAATAAGCAAAAAAGAGACATCAGAGGCAAAGGAAGCAGGAGCTTCTAAAGCAACTAAAGATAAAAAAGATGCCAAGAGCTCAACAAAGAAAAAGGAAAAATAGACAAAATGAATTATATTCCTTATGTGATTGAAAAGACAGGTAGAGGTGAGAGAAGCTATGATATTTATTCTCGGCTTTTAAAGGATAGAATTATTCTATTAAGTGGAGAAATTAATGACACTGTTGCTTCTTCGGTTGTAGCTCAGCTTTTATTTTTAGAAGCTGAGGATGCGGAAAAGGATATTTATCTATATATTAATTCTCCTGGAGGGGTGATTACTAGCGCATTTAGCATTTTTGACACGATGAATTATATTCGCCCAGATGTTGCTACTATATGTATCGGACAGGCTGCTTCTGCAGGAGCCTTCTTATTAAGCTCAGGTGCCAAAAATAAACGCTACTCTCTTCCTCATTCTCGCATAATGATTCACCAGCCTTTAGGTGGGGCACAAGGGCAGGCAACTGATATTGAGATTCAAGCAAATGAGATCTTAAGACTAAAAAAAATCTTAAATGAGATTATGGCCAAAAATACAAGCCAGAGTGTCAAAAAAATTATGCAAGATACAGAGAGAGATTTTTTCATGAGTGCGCAGGAAGCACTGCAATATGGCTTAATTGATAAGATTTTACAAAAGAGTCTAAAATAGACAAGAGATAAAGAGAGAAAGCAAGAAATGCCTAGTAATAATACAAAAGATGATTTGGATTTTAGCAGTAATCCGTATTTTGGAGATATTAGTTCTGATGTTTTGGATATCCGTGAAGATTTTGATACACACAAAGAGTATATTGAGGGACAAATAGCAGAAAAAGTAGAAAAATTAGCAGAAGATACTGTAAGAAAATTAACTGATGAATCCTTACCTCCATTGCCAGCAAACTATCAGATGTATTTTGAACGACTTCTTGAAAAAGAAGATGTTGTTTTAAGGCAAAAGATTCAAGCAGTAATGAACTTGCAAGCCATCAGTGAAGATAGGGTCATAGTCTTTGAGAAAAGTGTAAAAGATGGTTTTAAGAATGTCAAAAAGATTTTAGAGCTTGTCTCTATGCTGTATAAAAATATGCAAATTACACAAGGTATTTCGGAAAAATATGCAAAAGAGTTAGTAAAAATTGATAATAAGCTAGTTTTTGATAATACAATGAAACTCTTTTTGAAAGATTTATATCAAGTGAGAGAAAAAGCAGACAAACAACTTCTTCAAATTAAAGCTGTCTATCAAAATACAGTTCAAATTATGAATAGTATTAATGAGGAGACAATTTATGATTCTAAGTTTGGTGTTTATAACAAACGCTATTTTATTTCTTTGGTAGATAAAGAAAGGGAATTAATTGAAGAACTTAAACACGAAACAACAATCTTAACTCTTACTCTTTCAAGGGACATTGTGCTGGATTCTCATGATAAAGCAATGGTTCTTGTGCTATTAAAAAGTATTGCAAAGTTACTACTAAAAACTTCAAGGCGCAGTGATATTTTGGCTTATCTTGGTGATGGGATTTTTGCAATAGCTCTGAAAAATTCTGATCTAGCAAGTGCTAAAAAAGCCACAGAAAGATTGCTTGATGCAGCAAAAGCAACAAACATATTTTCAGATGGTAAGGATATAGCACTAAGTTTGGCAGTAGGTATTGCTCGTGTTGTGCCAAGCAAAAGTGTAGAGAATATTATCCAATCTTCTTTATCTGCTTTAAATATGGCATTGGAGGAGAAGATAGAATTTAAAGTTTATCCACAAGATGAAGAATAATGGCAATTTTAAAAGTTATTAGTTATCCTGATCCTATTCTTAAGCAGAAGTCTAGAGAGGTTACTCATTTTGATGAGAATCTTCATCGCCTCTTAGATGATATGTTTGAGACTATGAGAAGTAGGGATGGGGTGGGGCTTGCAGCTATTCAAGTAGGTGTCTTACAGCGTATTTTGGTTATTAATCTTCCAAGAGAGGACAATCAACAATATGATGAGGATTTGCTAGAGATAATCAATCCTGTGATACTCAAACAAGAGGGTGAGATTCTATGGAATGAAGGCTGCCTTTCTGTCCCTAATTTTTATGAAGAGGTAAAACGCTATAATAGTTTGACTTTAGGATATCAAGATAGGTTTGGTAATGAGAAGGTGTTGCAAGCTGAAGGTTTTTTAGCGGTTGCATTGCAACATGAAATTGATCACTTAAATGGAATTTTATTTATTGATAGACTTTCTATTTTAAAGCGCAAAAAGTTTCAAAAGGAGCTTAAGAAGAATCAAAGAGGCTAGGTAATGATAAATAAAATTTTTTGTGCTACAAGATTTGGAATTCATACAGAGGTTGTAGTAGTAGAAGTTTCATTTACAAAAGGGTTGCCAGCATTTTTGATCTCAGGACTTGCTACAAATGCAATTCAAGAATCTAAGCAAAGAGTTCATTCTGCACTAAGTATAAGTGGATTTGTTTTTCCACCTTTGAAAATTACAATTAATCTTTCACCAGCAGATTTACCAAAGTATGGGAGTCATTTTGATTTGCCTATCGCACTTTTAATCGCATTACAAAAACAAGAAAAAGTATTGCAAAATCGTTGGTTTGCTTTTGGAGAACTTGGGTTAGATGGTGCAATAAAGCACAGCAATGATATTTTTGTATTAGTTCTTGATATTATGCTTAAATACAAGGATGCTTGCATTATTCTTCCCCAAGATAGTGAAAAATATTTTTCTTTTGTCCCCCATCTAAAATGTGTTTATGTTAAGAATTTACAGGAAGCTTTAGAAAAGTTACTGCAAGATGTTCCACCTGCTAAGAATACACAAGATCTTCCCTTTTCATTTTTTGAAGTTGCCAATCAAAGATTTTTTTATTTGCAAGATTTTAAAAATGATTTTAAAGATGTAAAAGGACAAAGAATTGCCAAGAGAGCTGCTTTAATTGCAGCAACAGGATTTCATAATATCATCCTAGAGGGGAGTCCAGGATGTGGTAAAAGTATGATTATTAAGAGATTACAAGAAATTTTACCACCGATGACTTTGGAAGAAATAATCCATAATGCAAAGTTAAATGCTTTAAGCCATCAAGAGATTTCTTTCATTCCTTTAAGAAACTTTAGATTCCCTCATCAGAGTGCTTCAAAGGCAAGTATAATTGGATCAGCCTCAAATAAAGAGCCAAAGCCTGGAGAAATTGCCCTAGCACATCAAGGAATTTTATTTTTTGATGAGTTGCCATATTTTAAGAGAGAAATTCTAGAAGCCTTAAGAGAACCATTGGAAAATGATTGTTTGGTGGTTTCTCGAATGCACTCAAAGATAAAATATGACACTCTTTTTCTTTTTGCAGCAGCTCAAAATCCTTGTCCTTGTGGTAATTTGCTTAGCCCTATTAAAGAATGTAGATGCCTTGATAAAGAGATTAAGGGATATAAAAATAAACTAAGTCAGCCCTTCTTGGATAGAATCGATTTATTTGTGCAGATGAAGGAATTAGATGAGGATCAAAGCAGAGATGTAGATTCTTATCAAATGCAACAACAAGTTTTTAGTGCTTTTATGATGCAAAAGCAGAGAGGACAAAAAAGCTTTAATGCAAAAATGAATGAGATGGAAATTAGAAAATTTTGTATTTTAGATAAGGCAACGGAAGAATTGTTAATAAGGGCGATACAGAGGTTTGGTATATCTGAGCGATCTGTAAATAAAATCAAAAAGGTTGCACGAACAATTGCAGACTTAGACTCTAAAGAAAAAATTGAAAAAACACATATTCTTGAAGCATTAAGTTATCGTCGTATTTAAAAGTTTGTTTTAAGATATAAAAAAAAGGGTTTATTTTGAAAAAAATTTATTTAAAAAATGTTGATTGTCCTAGTTGTGCGAGTAAAATAGAGGATGCATTAAGAAAAATTGATGCACAAGTATCTTTAAGTTTTCCATCTTGTGTTTTATCTATTCATACAGATGATCTAGATGCAGTTTATAAGATTATAAAGAGAATTGAACCAAAAGTAGAAATTGATGAGGGGTTAGAAGAAACTTTTTCTCATCAGAAAATCTTTCTTGTACTAATTGGTTTTGCAATCGCTTTGATACTCCAATGGAATGACCTTGATAAACTATCTTATTTCTTTTTGATTTTTAGCTATGTATTTGCTGTCAAACCTGTAATTTTGGGATCAATATCAAGCCTTAAAAATAGAGTTTTTTTTGACGAAAATACATTGATGCTAAGTGCAAGTATTGCTGCTTTTTTTATTCAAGCTTTTACAGAAGCGGTGGCTATTATGGTGTTTTATTCTTTAGGAGAGCACTTGCAGTCTTTTGCAATTTATAGATCAAAAAAGTCTTTCAAGATGTTAATAAACACTATGCCAGATCAAATTAGTGTTGAAAAAGATGGTATTAGAGAAATTAAAAATATAACTGAAGTGCAATTGGGTGAGGTTGCAATATTTAATGCAGGGGAGTTAATAGCTTTAGATGGTGAAGTTCTTAGTGGAGAAGGCAGTCTTGATGTTCAAGCAATTACAGGAGAGAGTCTTCCAGTTGCTGTGACTAAAGGGGATAGGGTTTTGAGTGGAAGTGTAGTTTTAGATACAAGTTTAAAAATACTAATTACACAAACTTATGAAAATAGTTTTATGCTAAAAATGAAAACAATGCTTGAGCAGGCAATTGATAAAAAAACAAGAGCGCAAAGTTTTATTACAAAATTTGCGAGATTTTACACTCCTATTGTTTTTATCTTTGCTGTTTTAGTAAGCATTATACCTCCTTTTCTTGGGTATGGAGATTTTAGAGAATGGCTTTATCGTGCTCTAGTTGTTTTGATGGTGAGTTGTCCTTGTGCCCTTGTTTTAGCTATTCCTCTTGGATATTTTAGTGCAATTGGTTGTGCAAGTAAGAATGGAATCTTGATTAAGAGTGCAGAGTTTTTAGAAAAGCTTAATGAAATTAGTTTGATTATTTTTGATAAAACAGGAACTTTAACTACAGGAAAATTAGAGATAAAATCACTGTATCCTTTTGAGACTTCCCAAGATGAGCTATTAGAAAGTGCTTATATTGGAATGCAAAATTCTAATCATCTTATCGCATCAAGCTTTAAAAGAGAAAAAAAAGAAGAAATACTTGATAGCAGAGAATTTGCTGGTAAGGGTGTAATGGTAAAAATAAAAGATGCAATCATTTTTGCAGGCAATGCAAAATTGATGAAAGAGCAGGGTATTTCTTATCAAGAACCTCGAGATACGGGAATTGTAGTCCATATTGCAAGAAATCAAAAATATCTTGGATATATTCTTTTGAAAGAGGAAATGAGGCAAGAGACATCAAAGGCTGTAGAATTTCTTAAAGCATTGCAAAAGGAGATAATTATTGTTAGTGGAGATACTATCAAAAATGTTCAAGAAATAGCAACGCAATTAGGCATTAAATATTATGCACAAGCTTTACCAGAGGATAAATACCAGATATTGCAGTCCTATCAAAAGAAAAACCCAACAATGTTTGTGGGAGATGGGATTAATGATGCACCTTCCTTAGCACTTGCAGATATAGGTGTAAGTATGGGAATAAGGGGAAGTGATATGAGTAAGCAGGGATCTGATATTTTATTATTGCAAGATGATTTGATGGGGATTCCAAAAATTTTTAAGATTGCAAGGAAGACAAAAGCGATTCTTTGGCAGAATGTTATTCTAGCATTAGGGATTAAATTGGTCTTTATTATATTGGGCATCTTTGGAATAGCAAGTATATGGGAAGCTGTTTTTGGAGATGTTGGTGTCAGTTTGCTTGCGCTATTAAATACATTTAGAATTTTTAAAGTTAATTAAGTTACTTTGTTGTGTTACAATCGATAGTTCTTAGTGAACAAAAATACTTTTGGAGTTAAAATGAGAAATAAAATATTGAAACTATGTTTAATTATGTCTATAGGAGGTTTCTTAAATGCAGATGAAACCTATGATTCTAATCAGATAGCTGATATTTTTTACAGTTTAAATGGGAAGGCTTTGACTTCAAAAGAAAAGAAGATTAATCATTTACATGGATTTTGCGCAGCTGGCACCTTTGAACCTTCAAAAGAGATTATGCAGGATATTGATTTGCCATTTCTGGGTCAAAATCACATTCCAACTCAAGTTCGCTATTCATTAGGTGGTGCTATAAAGAGTGATAAAAGTAAGCCTAGAGGTCTTGCTTTGCACATGATGGGTAATAATGAAACTTGGACAATGGTGATGCTAAACTCTGAGATTAATTTTGCAAAAAATCCCAAGGAATTTGCTGAGTTTTTTCAGATGAAAATACCTGTGAATGGAAAGGTAGATACGCAAAAAATAAAAAAGCTTACACAAGAGGTGGATTCTTATCGTAACTTTGAGGCGTATATGGAAAAAGTAGGTATTAGTTCAAGTGTTTCTAACACAGCTTACTATAGTATACATACTTTTATGTTTAAGGATAAAAAGAGCGGAGAGATGATTCCTGCAAGATGGAAATTTGTTCCATTGAATGGGATAAAATATTTAAGTAAAGAAGAATTGAAACAATTAGGAGATAAATTCTTAGCACAAAAGTTTCAAAAAGAGGTTGCTAAGAAGCCTGTTGAGTATCAGATGTATTTGGTTCTTGCAAACAAGGGAGATATTATTGATGATACAACTGCACTTTGGAAAGGAGAACATAAAGAATTGTTAGTAGGAACCCTTAAAGTTGAGAAGTATGAGGGTGAAGGTTGTAACAATGATGTGTATTTTCCATCTGAACTGCCAAGTGGAGTAGGGGAGCCAAAAGATCCTTTATTTAAAGTGCGCAATGAGACTTATGGGGTTACTTTTGGGAGAAGACAATAATTTATTAGAGCTCTTAGTCATCTAGTTTGGCTAGTAATAGGGATGCTTATCACTGATAGTTTTTAAGGTTTTGAAGAACATTAATTAGTTTAGACTGGAGGTTTTAAGTATTTGAGTTGTAATAATTTTTTAAAGTTGTCTTGTCTGGGATTTTTTTGTTGGGTTAATAGAGAGGTTATATGGATGTAATTCAAGCAATTGTTATGGGAATTGTGGAGGGATTGACAGAATTTTTGCCAGTCTCTTCTACTGGACATATGATATTGGCTGGACATTTTTTAGGAGTTGATCAAGAGAGCGACTTTACTAAGACTTTTGAGATTGCAATACAACTTGGATCTATTCTGGCTGTTGTCTTTGTTTTATATCAGAGGTTTTTGAAGGGCATTAGTGTTTGGCTAAAGCTTCTTGTTGGTTTTGTGCCAACGGGTTTGATTGGTTTTTTTGCCTATAAATACATAAAGAACTTATTTGTTCCCCAGACGGTAGCTTATATGTTGATAATTGGGGGGATTGTATTTTTGTGGGTTGAGTGGAGGAATAAAAGACTTCCTAAAGAAGTAACCCTAAAAAATAGTTTAGATGAGGTGAGTTATAAACAAGCTTTTGTTGTGGGTCTGTGTCAAAGCTTAGCAATGATACCAGGAACTTCAAGGAGTGGTGCTACTATAGTTGCAGGCCTTCTAGTAGGTTTTTCAAGAACTTTAGCAGCTGAGTTTTCTTTTATGCTTGCAATTCCAACTATGTTTGCAGCAACCACTTATGATATCTATAAAAATATGCATATTATGTATTCTCATAATTTATTTTTATTGTTCATAGGGGCTCTAGTTGCTTTTTTTACAGCGCTTGTTAGCATTAAGCTCTTTTTAGGATTTGTAAGTAGATTTAGTTATATACCTTTTGGAATTTATAGAATATTAATTGGGGCTTTAATGCTACTATATTTTTGGAAACTTAATGCGTGAGATTATTCTAGTTAATTCAAGAAAGCATACAGAAGTAAAGACACTTATAGTGAGTGAAATTGCTTTTGTGGATATGTTTGATTCTTTAAGAGAAATTAAGGGAGGGTTTCAGGCTTTAGTTTTTACTTCAAAAAATGCCATTGAATCTTTAGAAAGAAATATTCAAAAATACCCGCAGTTTGCATTTCTTAAAAAAATTCCTTGTTATGTTATTGGACAAAGTAGTGCAAAAGCTTTAGAAAAATATAATTTTAGTGTAGAGTATGTAGGGCAAGATTCTCATGGTTTTGGTTTTGCTAATGAGATTATACCTGCTCTAAAGAAAAAAAGAGTACTCTATTTTAGGGCAAAAAAGATTGTATCAGGCCTTGATGAAATTCTTTTAAATTCCGGTGTCAAATTAAAACAAATTATTGCTTATGAGAATAAAAGAAGTAGTGTAGATAGAACCCTAAAACCACCACCAAAATCAATCCTAATTTTTACATCCCCAAGTCATTATCTTTCTTTTATACAGAATTTTTCTTGGGATGGAAGTTATATTGCAATTGCTATTGGAATGACTACTTTTGGTGTTTTTGATACAAGTATCGAGGCTTTTGTAAGCCCAAGACAAGATATACAAAGCTGTATAGATTTTGCAAATGAAATTGCAATGCGCTTAGCTTAAATCTAAAAAATCCCACAAACAGGTAAATAAAAAAATCTTAAAAGAAGTATGAAAAGATCGCACATTTTTATGTGATTTAAGTTTTCATTGTAAAATAATAGCTTGAATCATCCTAGAGAGGTGATAAGAATTATATTTTAAGGGAGAAATGATGCGCAATAAAGTGGTTAGCATTGCTGTGGCTGGATTGATTTTGACGGGAAGTCTTTATGCAAAGAATCTTGCAGATGTGAATGGAGTAGTGATTACTGAAAAAGATTTTGATATGTTAAAACAACAAATCCCAAATTTTGATTTTGATAAATTAACATCAGAGCAAAAGACAAATTTAATCAATCAAAAAATTAATGAGATTTTAATTGAAGGTGCAGCTAAAAAAGAAAAAATTGAGGACACAAAAGAATATAAAGAGGCTTTAAACAATATTAAAAAACAACTCTTAATTAATGGCTGGCAACAAAAGATTGCACAAGAAGTAAATAGTATGAAAATACCAGAATCTGAATTGAAAGAATATTATGAAAAAAATCCTCGCCAATTTGTTCAACAAGAGGGTCAAGCAAGACATATTTTGGTAAAAACAAAAGAAGAAGCTGAAAAGATTATTGCAGATCTAAAGAAAGCTCCTAAATCAAGAATTGAGCAGAAATTTATAGAACTTGCAAATAAAAATACAATTGATCCTAATGCACAAAAATCCCAAAATGGTGGTGATTTAGGAACTTTTCAAAAAAATCAAATGGTTCCTGAATTTGGGGATGCTGTGTTTAAGTTAAAAGAAGGAAGCTTTACGCTAGAGCCTGTAAAAACAGAATATGGTTATCATGTAATCTATCTCATCAAAAAAGGCGAGGCAAAAAATGTTAGCTTTGCAGAAGCTAAGTCTGGAATTGAGAATATGTTTAAAGAAAGAAAATTTCAAGAATTGATTCAACAAAAGATCCAAGATCTTAGAAGCAAAGCAAAAATTACAATTAACCAGTAATTATGATTAAAACAAGGGAAATAAATGCTAGTTAGTGGAAGTGAGATTTTACAAAAGGCTCATAAAGAATTTTATGGTGTAGGTGCATTCAATTTTGTAAATTTTGAAATGCTCCAAACAATATTTGAAGCGGCAAATGAGGCTAATTCTCCAGTAATTGTTCAAGCAAGTGAAGGTGCAATCAAATATATGGGGATTGATATGGCTGTGGGTATGGTAAATGTAATGGCAAAGCGTTATAGCCATATACCCGTTGCTTTACATCTAGATCACGGAACAACTTTTGAAAGTTGTAAGATGGCAATAGAGGCTGGTTTTACTTCGGTAATGATTGATGCATCACATCATCCTTTTGAAGAAAATTTATCAACAACAAAACAAGTTGTGGATTTTGCTCACAGACATAATGTGAGTGTTGAAGCAGAGCTTGGTAGATTGATGGGGATTGAGGATAATATTTCTGTAGATGAGAAGGATGCGGTTTTGGTAAATCCTCAAGAAGCTGAGGTTTTTGTTAAAGAAACTCAAGTTGATTTTCTTGCCCCAGCAATTGGAACAAGTCATGGTGCTTTTAAATTCAAAGGGGAGCCTAAATTAGATTTTAAGCGACTTCAAGAAGTAAAGAAACTCACTAATATTCCCCTAGTTCTACATGGTGCAAGTGCAATACCTGATTATGTAAGAGAGGCATTTTTATCAACAGGTGGGGATTTAAAAGGGAGCAAAGGGGTTCCTTTTGAGTTTTTGCAAGAAGCAGTTTTAGGTGGAATTAATAAAGTAAATACAGATACAGATTTACGAATTGCATTTATGGCAGAGGTTAGAAAGGTTGCAAATGATCAGCCAACACAATTTGATCTTAGAAAGTTTTTTACGCCTGCTATGGATGCAATGAAAAAGGTAATTGTTGAGCGTATGCATATTTTGGGTTCAGCAAATAAAATTTAAGGAGAGTGTATGGCTATTGGTATGAGTGAATTGAAAAAAGGTTTAAAAATAGAGATTGATGGGGTTCCTTATAGAATCGTAGAGTATCAACATGTAAAACCTGGAAAAGGTGCTGCATTTGTGCGTGCAAAAATTAAGTCTTTTTTGGATGGCAAGGTTATTGAAAAGACTTTTCATGCAGGAGATAAGTGTGAGGAGCCAAATCTTGTAGAAAAGACAATGCAGTATCTTTATCACGATGGAGAGATGTTTCAATTTATGGATACAGAAACTTATGAGCAGATTGCATTGACTGATGAGCAAGTTGGTGAGGTTTCTAAATGGATGTTAGATGGAACAAATGTGCAGATTTTATTCCATAATAACAAGGCCATATCTGTAGATGTCCCCCAGATTGTTGAGCTAAAAATAGTTGAGACTGCTCCTAATTTTAAAGGAGACACTTCAAGTGGAGGTAAAAAACCTGCTACTCTAGAAACAGGAGCTGTTGTACAGATTCCATTCCATGTTTTAGAGGGTGAGGTTATTCGTGTAAATACTGAGACAGCAGAATATGTAGAGAAAGTAAAATAATGCAAAAAAAAGTTCTAGTTCCAATTGCCGATGGTTTTGAAGAGATTGAGCTAGTTGGGATAGTAGATATTTTGCGCCGAGCAGGTATTGATGTAATCATAGCAGGACTTGATAAGAAGCAGTATTATAAAGGGGCTCATCATATTAGTATTGCAAGTGATGATTGCTTGATGGATATTGATTTTTCTAGTTTTGATTCTGTAGTATTAGCTGGAGGTTGGGATGGAATGCAGAACTTTTGTGCTTCAGAGAAGCTTTTAAAAGTTATCTTTAATTTTTTTCAAGAAAAAAAGTTGGTTGCTGCAATTTGTGCTTCTCCAGTTGTCTTATATCGTGCTGGAATTCCTTTGGAAGATTTTACTTGTTATCCACAATGTGAAACTTTAATTCAAAAAGAAAGAAAGCAGGAAAATATTGTGATAAGTGATAATATTATTACAGGTAGTGGTCCTGCTTTTGCCATAGAGTTTGCCTTAGCCATTGTACAATATTTATGTGGCACTGAAATTTTAAATCAATTAAAGAAAGAATTGTTGTTGTAATGAAGGACATCATTGAAATAGTTGTTCCTGATGTAAAGCAGGAAGATTCCCTTTATATAAAAAATAAGCTCCAAAGAGGGCTTTATAGCTTTATAAGCCATGAGTCTTTTGGTGGAATCTTACTCTTTTTTTGTGTTGCAGTGGCTATGGTTATTGCTAATACACCTTCTTTATCCCAACATTATTTTTCTCTCTGGGAAATGAAGATAGGCTTTTCTCTTAATTCTGAAATAAAAGACATCAGTCTCTTGCACATTATTAATGATGTTTTGATGTCATTATTCTTTTTAATGGTTGGATTGGAGATGAAAAGAGAGGTCTTATATGGGGATCTTGCAGGATTTAAAAAGGTAAGCTTTTCTGTATTTGCAGCTATTGGTGGTATTTGTGTTCCAATTGTAATCTACCTTTATTTTAACCATAATAGTCTTGGTGCGGATGGTTTTGGTGTTGCAATGAGTACTGATACAGCCTTTGCCCTAGGTGTAATCTTATTAATGGGTAAAAGAATCCCCTCTGTAATAAAAATATTCCTAGTAACTCTAGCTGTAGCAGATGATCTTGGTGCAGTAGCTGTGATTGCAATTTTTTATACTCAAGATTTAAATAATCTTTGGTTATGTATTGCTTTGATGGTAATTATTGCTTTAATTTATTTAAATTACAGAGATACAAAATTTACTTATTTATATTTACTGCTAGGGATTGCTTTATGGATTACTTTTTATAAAAGTGGTATTCACCCAACAATAGCAGCTGTTTTACTTGCTTTTTGTATTCCAGGAAGAACAAAAGCATCCAGTGTCTATTTTGAAAAGATGACACAAGAATGGGCCAAGATAGACTTTGAAGAAATTGAGAGAATGAAAAAAGTATCTCCTATAAAAAAGCATAAAAATTTTTTTAAGGCTTTTAAAGATGGAATCAAAGGTTTTATGCAACCAACAAGTGAAAAGAGAATAGATATGGAGAGAGTGAGTTACTATGTTCATCTTTTAGATAGTATTAGTCACTACTCCCATCACGCTAGAAATCCCCTGTTGAGAATGGAACATGCATTACAACCAATTTGTGCTTATTTCATCGTGCCTTTATTTGCATTTGCTAATGGGGGAGTGCTAATTAATGATGGATTAAAGCTATTTTCTAATGAAATTTTTTGGGGTACTGCTTTTGGTTTAGTTTTAGGTAAACCTATAGGAATAGCACTTTTTGCATATCTAAGCGAAAAACTTAATATCTCAATTAAGCCAAAAGGATTGACCTATGGGCATGTTATTGCTGTGGGTTTTTTAGCGGGTATAGGTTTTACAATGTCGATGTTTGTGGCAACTCTTGCTTATGAGGGACAGAATTTGATTGATGTATCAAAATTATCTGTTTTGTTTGCTTCATTTCTAGCTATGATTTCTGGAATGATTACATTGTTTTTTAGCACAAAAAAAATCTAAGGGTAGAGAATGAAAAATAATTATAAGACAAGAAAAAGTTTAGGGAGTATGCTATTAAGTTTTATACGAAGTGAAACTTTTAGTGGTATTTTTTTATTTATTAGCATGGTATTAGCGCTTTTGACTGCTAATTCTAGTTTTGCAGAACAATACTTTAGTTTTTGGCATTATGATTTTGGCTTTACTTTTAATGATTATTTTATTGGCTTTGACATACAGCATTGGGTGAATGATGTATTGATGTCTTTTTTCTTTTTAATGGTTGGATTAGAGATCAAAAGAGAATTTTTGATCGGAGAACTTTCAGGCTTACAAAAAGCTATTTTTCCTGTTGTTGCTGCGATTGGGGGTATGATTGTTCCTGCTTTGATTTATATTTCTTTGAATGTTGGGACAAATTCCATCCATGGTTTTGGAATCCCAATGGCTACAGATATTGCATTTGCACTAGGTATTATCTTAATGCTTGGTAAAAAAATTCCCTCATCACTAAAGGTTTTCTTGGTTACTTTGGCAGTTGTTGATGATCTTGGTGCAGTAATTGTGATTGCAATCTTTTATACTAATGAGATCTTTTGGAGCTATTTAGCCCTATCACTAGGAATTGTTGCTTTATTGATTTTGCTCAATAAAATGGGTGTAAAAAATCTAGTTCCTTATCTACTTTTAGGAGTTGTACTTTGGATTTTTGTGCATAAAAGTGGAGTGCATTCTACAGTTTCAGCAGTTATTCTAGCTTTTTGTATTCCGCTAAAGGCTAGAGGAAGCAAGGTTGATCTTCTCGCATTTTTGAGAGATGGTATGGATAAAATTTATCAAAAATATTCTGGTGATCAATGGGGTGATAAACCAAAGAAGGCATTAAAAACATTATACAAACAGTCAAAAGATTTTCAGAGCCCTCTTGAGGTTTTAGAGCATAAATTGCATCCTTGGAGTGCTTATTTTATTATGCCTTTATTTGCCTTTGCAAATGCTGGTGTAAATATCAGTAATAGTATAAATTTTGGCATTGATCATATTTTCCTTGGTGTTTTGCTAGGTTTATTTTTAGGAAAGCCAATGGGTATTTTGTTTGCCACTTATATTTGCTCAAAATTAAAAATTGCAACTAAGCCAAGTGAGTTATCTTGGACGCATATTTTAGGTGCAGGTATTCTTTCTGGTATTGGTTTTACTATGTCTATTTTTGTGTCTAATTTGGCATTTGATAATCAACAATCTGTAGAAATAGCAAAGATAGCTGTTTTGTTGGCTTCGCTTTTATCTGCCATAGTTGGTTCTTCATTGTTAATTTTATTTAATAAATTAAAAACTAAGTAAAAACTGGCTATCATTACGCCTAATTTTTATAAAAGGATAGAGAATGCAAAATATACAAAACGTTGTTTCAGCTTTTTTACCATTTGTAGTATTAATTCTGATTTTTTATTTTTTTATTATTAGACCACAGAGAAATCAGCAAAAAAAACATAAAGAAATGATTGATAGTCTAACCAAAGGCGATAAGATTGTTACTACTGGTGGTTTTATTTGTGAGGTAGTAAAAGCAGAAGAGAAATTTTTCACAGTAAAGCTTAGCGATGATACTACAGCAAGGGTAGTTAAAGAATATATTGCTTATAAGATGGATGATAATAATTAAGTAAAAATAGATCAATGGAACGTAATAAAAATTTTAAGCTAATATTCTTTTTATTGGCTTTAGTATTTGGTATTGGTTTTTCAATTCCCTCCTTGTTTCATACTAAGGGTCCAAAAATTAGTTTAGGGTTGGATTTACAG
This sequence comes from Helicobacter sp. 'house sparrow 1', assembly GCF_900199585.1. NCBI lineage: Bacteria > Pseudomonadati > Campylobacterota > Epsilonproteobacteria > Campylobacterales > Helicobacteraceae > Helicobacter > Helicobacter sp. 'house sparrow 1'. The sequence goes on from NZ_FZQY01000013.1 coordinate 28,629, forward strand.
GGTGGTTTGAATCTACTTCTTGGAGTTAAGACTGAAGAGGCAATCAAGGCTAAATATTCCTCCTTGGCTTCATCTATTAGTTTTGAATTGAAACAAAAAAAGATACTTGTGGATTATTTAAAAGTTAGTGATGAAGGGGTAGAGGTTGGATTATTTGATAGTGATGATAAAGCCGTGCTTGATTCTATTTTAAAAAAAATAAGTGGATTGACGATAGCGGAAAATGGAACAAGCTATGTGGTTACTTTTAGTGTTCAAGAATTACAGAATATTCGCAAAAATGCTGTAGATCAAGCAATAGCAACGATACGAAATAGGTTGGATCAGTTTGGATTATCTGAACCTAGTATCACTCAGCAGGGGCAAGATAATATTTTAGTTGGATTGCCAGGGATACAAACTTCTGAAGAAGAAAATAGAGCAAAGAGTTTAATTTCTAAATCAGCTCATTTGCAAATGATGGCAGTTGATGAAGAAAGAAATCCCCGTGTGGATACAATGAGTGATATTGAAGCTAAAAAGTATGGAGATGTTATTCTTCCATTTGTAGATAATGATGGTCAGAAAATAGGAAAAATCCTTTTAAAAGAAATTCCTATTTTAGATGGAGATAGAATTACAGATGCTCGTGTAGCATATGATGAGAATCATCAACCAGTTGTAAGCTTTAGTCTTGATTCTGTAGGTGCTAAGATTTTTGGAGATTTTTCGGGTTCTAATATTGGTAAGCGTATGGCAATTGTGCTAGATGGTAAAGTTTATTCTGCTCCTGTGATAAGACAAAGAATAGGGGGAGGTAGTGGTCAAATAAGTGGAGGTTTTACAAAAGAGCAAGCAAGTGATTTGGCTATTACTTTAAGAAGTGGTGCATTGCCAGCCCCTTTAGAAATTTTAGAGAAAAGAAGTGTTGGGCCAAGCTTGGGACAAGATAGTATAAAATCATCTATGTTTGCTTTGATAAGTGGTTTTGTTTTGGTAGTGGCATTTATGATTGTGTATTATTCAATGGCTGGAGTGATTGCAAGTGTTGCACTTATTGCTAATTTATTTTTAATTCTTGCAATTATGGCTGTCTTTGGTGCTACCTTAACCTTGCCAGGAATGGCTGGAATTGTTCTAACTGTTGGGGTTGCAGTTGATGCAAATATCATTATTAATGAAAGAATTAGGGAAGCTCTGCGTATGGGAGAGAGTGTGCAAAGAGCAATACAACTTGGCTATATTAATGCTTCAAGAGCAATTTTTGATTCTAATATCACCTCTTTGATTGCTTCTGTTTTATTATATGTATATGGTACAGGAGCTATTAAAGGCTTTGCAATTACTACAGGTGTGGGAATTATTGCATCTATCATTACTGCAATTATAGGAACACATGGTTTTTATAATGCAATACTGCCAAAAATAATGCATACAAAGTCATTGTATTTTTGGTTTGGGGTTAATAAAAAGGACTAAGAATGGAGATTTTAAGAAAAGTAAAAATTATTGATTTTGTCTCTTATTCAAAGTATGGTTTAGCTATTTCTATTTTTTTAACAATAGGGGCATTTGTTTTATTCTTTACCAAAGGTTTTAGTTTAGGTATTGACTTTGCTGGTGGAAGTAGTGTGCAGCTAAAATATCAAAAAGAAGCCCCCTTGTCGCAAATTAGATCCATACTTGATGGTTTAGAGGGCTTTAAAGGAAGCCAAGTTAGTGAATATGGCTCAAAAGAGGAAGTGTTGATAAAAATTCCCTACACAGATGCTTTTATTAATAAAGAATTATCAGAGATTTTAGAGGATAAATTATCAGTTACAGGTGATTTTGAAATTAGAAAAGTAGATATGGTAGGGCCAAAAGTTGGAGATGAATTAAAAAAGAAAGGATTTTTATCTCTTCTTCTAGCTACATTAGCAATAATGGTATATGTAAGCTTTCGTTATGAATGGAGGTTTGCACTTGCTAGTATTATTGCTTTGGTGCATGATGTTATTATCACCGCAGCCTCTATTATTGTATTTAATATAGATTTAAATTTAGAGGTTATAGCAGCTCTTCTTACACTGATAGGATATTCTATTAATGACACAATTATTGTTTTTGACCGTATTAGAGAGAAGATGTTAATAGATCGAACAAATAATATTTCTGAAGTAATAAATGAGGCTATATCTAATACCCTTACAAGAACACTTCTTACATCTCTAACTGTATTTTTTGTAGTTTTAACACTTTACTTATTTGGAGGAGAAAATATTATTGGTTTTTCTCTACCAATGTTGATAGGAGTAATTTTTGGGACTTATAGTTCTATGTTCGTGGCTCCAAAGCTAGCAATCCTATTTGGTTTTAATATACAAGAGTATCATCAAAAAGAGATTAGAAGACAAAAGAGGGCACAAGAGAAAGAGCGTCTAAGAAAAATGTATGAAAATGGTGTTGTATAAGGAGTTTTTATAATGGAGTACCAAGCAAAAATAATTGAGGAAAAATGGCAGAAATACTGGTTGGAAAATAATTCGCATGAACCTTCTTTGGATTTAAGTTTAAAGAAAAAGTATATTCTAAGCATGTTTCCTTATCCAAGTGGTGCGATCCATATGGGGCATGTTCGTAACTATTGTATTGGTGATGCTATGGCGAGATACTATCGCAAACAAGGATTTAATGTTTTGCATCCAATTGGTTTTGATGCCTTTGGAATGCCTGCGGAAAATGCGGCAATAAAAAATGGTGTGCATCCAAAAGATTGGACTTATAAAAATATTGATACGATGAATAAAGAACTAGATTCTCTAGGACTTTCCTTTTCAAAAAAAAGAAGATTTGCAACTTGTGATGAAGACTACACAAGATGGGAGCAAAAATTTTTCTTAGATATGTGGAAAAAGGGGCTAGTATATCGAAAAAAAGCTTTTTTAAACTGGTGCCCTAATGATCAAACAGTTCTTGCAAATGAGCAGGTGAGTGATGGAAAATGTTGGCGCTGTGGTACAAGTATTATCCAAAAAGAGATGTATCAGTATTACATCAAGATTACAGATTATGCACAAGAACTCTTAGATGATTTAAAGATTTTGCAAGATAAATGGCCACAGGCTGTTTTAACAATGCAAGAAAACTGGATTGGAAAATCTATAGGACTTGAATTTAGCTTGTCTTTGGAAAAAGGGATTGGAGGAATTGATACACTTAAGGTTTTTACTACAAGGCCTGATACTATTTTTGGGGTAACTTATTGCGCCTTAGCACCAGAGCATCCTCTTGTTAAAGAGATTTTACCTACATTAAATGATCAAAAAAGAGAAAAAATATTACAAATACAAAATACTCCATTAAGAGGGAGGGCTACTGGGAAGAAGGATGGTGTAGATCTTGGAGTTTTTGTAATACATCCACTAACAAAGCAAAAAATTCCACTTTGGGTGGCAAATTTTGTGTTAATGGATTATGGTTGTGGTGCTGTTATGGGGGTTCCTGCACATGATGAAAGAGATTTTTTGTTTGCTAAAGAATTTGGTATTGAAATAAAGCAAGTAATCAAGGCACAGCAATTACCTTTCACAGAAGATGGAATATTATGTAATAGTGGTGATTTTGATGGACTTCATACGATAGAAGCAAAAGAAAAGATTGTTGCTTTTTTTGAGCAATGTCAAATTGGAAAAAAAACAACTCAATTTCGACTCAAAGATTGGGGGATCTCAAGACAGAGGTATTGGGGGGCTCCAATACCTCTTATCCATTGTAGTCAATGTGGCATTTTACCTCAAGAAGAAAAAAGACTTCCTGTTGTTTTACCTCAAGATGTTGTTATTACAGGAGAAGGGAATCCTTTAGATAAAAATGAAGAGTGGAAGAGGGATAAATGTCCAAAGTGTGGAGGAATAGCCTATAAAGAAACAGACACAATGGATACTTTTTTTCAATCAAGTTGGTATTTTTTACGCTATGCAACTTCTAATGATTTATGGAGTAAGCTTCCATTTGATCAAAATGATGTAAATTATTGGCTACCTGTAGATGAGTATATCGGAGGAATAGAGCATGCAATCTTGCATCTGTTGTATGCGAGATTTTTTACAAAGGTCTTAAGAGATTTAGGGTATATTGATTTTTCTGAACCTTTTGCCAATCTTTTAACACAGGGAATGGTGTTAAAAGATGGTGCTAAGATGAGTAAGTCTGTTGGAAATATTGTTGAACCTAGTAATATTATTCAAAAATATGGCGCTGATACTGCAAGATTGTTTGTATTATTTGCTGCTCCTCCAGCTAAAGAGTTGGAATGGATAGATTCTGGGGTTGATGGTGCATATAGATTTATCCGCCGTTTTTATGAAAAAACTACAAAGGTTTTAAAAACAAGTCAAAAACCTTTGATAGATTCTAACTCTTTAAATGCCCAAGAGAAATATGCTAGAAAGAAAGTATATGAGGCCTTGATAAAGTCAAATGAAATCTTTGAAAAAAAGCAATCAGGATATGCCTTTAATACATTGATTGCATCTTCTATGGAAGCTTTTAATGCCTTGATGTCACAAGAAAATGATCAGATTTGGACTGAGGGGTATTTTATATTGAGTAATATCTTGGAGCCTATTATTCCACATACCTGCTGGGAGATATCAGAAAGATTTTTTAATTTTAGCAACTTTGCTTCTTTAGAAGTTGATTTTAATGCCTTAGAGGAAGATGAAATAGTGATGGTAGTTACCATAAATGGAAAAAAGCGCGCAGATTTAAGGGTTAAGAAGCAAATGCAACAAGAAGAAATATTATTGCTTGCAAAAGAACAAGTTTGGAAATGGCTTGAGAATACCACGATAGTAAAAGAGATTGTAGTTCCCAATAAACTTGTTAATTTTGTTATAAAATGAGAATACTTACTTTAATTTTTATGTTGTTATTTACAGGTTGTGGCTATAAACCTGTAGCACATTTTTCTAAAAAGGCATTAGGGGATGGAATCTATGTGTCCTTAAAGGTAAATGTGGCAAATACAGAGAGTTCGGTTGAGATCAAAGATTTACTTAATCAATTAGTTGTTACAAGGTTTCAAAGAAAACTTGTTGATAAAAAAGATGCGGATACAATTATTAACCTTGAAATTATGGAAGTGACGGATAATTCAATTGCTACAAATACAGATGGCTTTACAACCTTTTATAGAGTGACTGTGAGAGTAAGGTTTGAATATGATAATAGAGTGGATCAAAGCAAGGTATTTTACAATACTGCATATCAAGATTATGCAGTATCACTAGAAGATCCTTTGATTACTTATAATAATAAACTAGAAGCAATTAGAGATGCTTCAAATCAGTGTATTGATAAGTTTTTGACTCAGATTGCATATCAAGGGAAATAGGACAATGTTGCAAAAGAAAATACTAGAAATTTTTGATCTTTTAGATAAAGAAACCGCTGGAGATAAAAAGACAAAAGCAAAAAAGTTTTTTTCTCTTTTAGAAGAGAAAAATCTTATTTTGTATGATAAGGAGATACTTAAAGAGAATAATAAGGGATTTGACTTTGAAATACAAAATAGTCTTTTAAAGGCAAAAGATTTCAATGAAGTATTTCAAAAGCTTGCCTCTTTAATTCATAAGATGAAGCAAGAAAGTGTCCAATCGCTAAGTGATATGCAAAGGCTAGTTATATCTCTTCTTACGGTTTTAAAAGAAACAACTTCAAAAAGAGTAAGAAAAAATTATCCACAATTATTTGATTTTGAAGCTACAGAAGATTCAAAAAAACTATCAGAATTAAAAGAAAAGTGGGAATTTATCGTCAAATCTCAAGGCCATATTCTTACGCAGAAACGCATTGTTTCTATAATAGTTCGCTTGACTTTTATTGCTAATTTCTATGATAAAGATTTAATCCAGAAGCTTGCAGATGTTTTGTTAGAAATTCCAGAGGCAATTACTGATGCAGATATTTTAGAGCAATTAGAGATTATATGTACAATCAGTGAAGGGATGCAAAAGTCTGATTGCAAAATAGAGATTGATCGTGTTGATAAGGTCTTAAAAGAATTGCAAAATACTGTAAAAGTTAATATTAAAGAGATAGAGCAACTTTATGAGATTAAAGGGACAATTGAGAATGCGACTAAAGAGTTAAGTAAAAGTGGCGAAATGGGGTTGGATACAAATTGTGCTATTCGTGATAAGATAGTTTTTTTAGATCATTCATTGAAGAAAAAAGAAAAAAGCATCAAGGAATTAAATCATAAATTACAAGAATTAACTAATGCGCTAAAGATAATGGAGGAGAGATCTCAAAAAGATAGTCTTACAAACCTTTATAATCGCTTCCATATTGATAGAGTAATTAAATTTTATGAGACAGAGTTTGTTCATAATCATTTAAATTATTCAATTTTATTTTTTGATATTGATGGCTTTAAGGCTATCAATGATCAATATGGACATTTAGTCGGAGATAAATTATTAGAAGGATTTTCTCAGATTCTACGACAAAACTCTAGGAGTTCTGATATTATCGGAAGATATGGTGGAGATGAGTTTTTAATTCTGATGCCAAATACTAGCGTAGAACTTGCTAAGGATGTTGCAATAAGGATTTGCAAGGCTGTTGCAAAAGAAAAAATAGTAATTGAGGGCAAGGAATTTAAAATCACAACTTCAATTGGGGTTTCGCATCGAAAGGATTGTGAGAGTAGAGAAGAATTACTTAAAAAAGCAGATATTTTACTTTATAAGGCAAAAAAAGGGGGTAGAAATCAGGTGCAATGGGAGTAGTAGATTTTTTAGAGGCAAAAGGACAAGAGTATGCTAGATTTGATCCAAATAGAGTCTTGCAAATTGCTTCTAAACTAAAGAAGATTTTAAAACTTCCTTGCTATAAAATACATATTGTGGGGACAAATGGGAAGGGGAGTACAGGGAGATATATTACTCTAGGCCTATTAGAGAATCAAAAAAAAGTATTGCATTTTACTTCTCCCCATCTTTTTGATTTTAAAGAGAGATATTATAAAAATGGAGAGAAGGTTACACAAGAAGAGCTAGAACAAGCTCATCAATTTTTACAATCTTTTGATTTTATACAAGAGTGCAGTTATTTTGAATATGCTACTTTTTTAGCTTTTGTTTTGGCACAAGATGTGGAATATTTGGTTTTGGAAGCAGGTCTTGGTGGGGAATTTGATTCTACTAGTTGTATCCAATCTGATCTTAGTGTTTTTACCATGATAGGGTTAGATCATCAGGATTTTTTAGGTAATAGTATTGAAGAAATTGCTACAACAAAATTACAAGCAATGTCTCAACTGTGTTTTTTGGGAATGCAAAAATATCCGCTAATAGAGGAAATAGCAAGAAATATTGCCTCCAAAAAGAAGAGTAGGATTCTGGCAATAACTCAAGAAGATATAAAAAAATATGAAAAAATTTTAAAAAATATTTCTGTAGACTTTTTAAGACAAAATGCTTTAACTTCTTTAAAAGTTTTAGATTTTTTAAAAATGCAATTACCAAAAGAAATGTATCCACTAAACTTAAGAGGAAGGTTTGAAAAAATTGCACCTAATATCATTGTGGATGTAGGACATAATATTGATAGCGCACGAGAAATAAGAAAAATTTTAGGAAAGAAAAAGGTAAATCTTATTTTTAATATGTATCAAGATAAAAATCCCCAAGAGGTTTTAAAAATATTAAAACCAAATCTTCATCAAGTGTATATTTTTGATGTTAAAAACACAAGAATTATGCCTAAAAAAACTTTGTGTGAAATTTTAGAAAGTTTAAAAATTAAGTATGATGATTTTGCGACTTTAGAAAGACAAAAGGAATATTTGGTTTTTGGATCTTTTAGTGTTGTTGAAGCTTTTTTAAAGAGGTATGATGCAAGATAAACTCGTAGTTACAATTGCAGATGAAAAGGGTTTGAAACAATTCCAGGTCCATAAACATATAAAAAAGATTATTTTTTGGGGTTTGATAGCATTTTGTGCTTTTATAGTAGCAATTTTTTTTACAATGAAATTTTTGATGCATACAATAGATTCTGTTGCATTGGAGCAGAATGTGGCAATTTCAGAGTATCGTTATATCTATCAACAAAATGAGATATTAAAAAATCAAATACAACAAAAAAACTATGAATTGAGTGTAATTCATCAGAAAATCGATGATTTAGAAAGCATTATTGGAACTCAAAAAAATAATCAAAGAAGCCATGATAAAGTTAAAGAAATTGATCTAGAAACGCTTAATAATGAACACAAAGAGGTGATTTTAAATCTCATACCCAATGGCTTTCCTGTGAAAGAATATAGCGTACTAGAGAATGCTTTTTCAAGAGAAAACTCTAGTAGAAGAAAAAAGGAAGCTTTGGGGGTTGATTTTATTGTAAAAAATAATACTCCAGTTTATGCTACATCTGATGGAGTTATTGATACAATCAGAACAAAATATAAAAAAGGTTATGGGAATTTTGTTGTAATCAATCACTCTTTTGGCTTTAGTTCTTTATATGCTCATTTAAATACCATTGTATTAAAAAAGGGTGATTTTGTTAAAAAAGGAGAGTTGATTGGCTATACAGGCAGTAGTGGTAGTGTTAAGCAACCGCTTTTATATTATGAGGTTTTGTTTTTAAATAAAACACTCCCAACACAACGCTATATAGACTGGAACATTAAAAATTTTAATGATTTATTGCTTCATGATAGTGTAATAGATTGGAAAAACTTAGTTTGGACAATACAGGATGTTGTGCGACTAAAAAATTTCCAAAATAATTTTAAGGGTAGGAAGAGTGAGGAATAAAAGGCTTGTAATTATGATTACAGACTCAAAAAAGACATCTTTCTACAATGTTAGTATGTTTTTTAAGCAGATTGTGGCTTATGTATTGGTTATGATTTGCGCATTTATTACTTTTGTTATCTTTTCCATTGGAGTGATACGCAGCGAAATTGGTAATATTGATGCTAAAAAGGATCTGCTACAACAAGAATTTAAAAAAACATTAAAGATTAATAATTTTCTTACAAATGAGATTAATCAAAGAATATCTGAAATGAATGTAGTAGGTGATAGGGTGGATGATTTAGAAGATATTATAGGAGTTTCAAAGGATGATAAGCTCCTAGTTCAAGGTAATCTTTTAAGCAGGATTGATATTGCAAACATTACAGGTACTCAAAAAGCCTTTATTATGAAGTTTATTCCCAATGGACTTCCTCTAGATAAATACCTAAGAATCTCTGCAGGTTTTGGTACAAGGATTCATCCAGTTTTACATATTACTCATAAGCATACAGGCATTGATTTTAGTGTAAGTTTAAATACCCCTATTTACGCTACAGCTGATGGGGTTGTAGAATACGCAAGTATGGGGTGGAATGGTGGGTATGGTGGGTTGATTAAAATTATGCATTCTTTTGGTTTTAAGACTTATTATGCTCATTTAAATTCTCTTGTAGTGGGTAATGGACAGTTTGTAAAAAAAGGGCAAATTATTGCCTATAGTGGCAATACTGGAGTTTCTACAGGACCTCATTTGCATTATGAGGTTCGTTTTTTAAATAGTCCGATCAATCCCTATAATTTTACAAAGTGGAGTATGAAAAACTTTGATATCATTTTCGAAAAAGAAAGGACAATAGCATGGCAATCTTTACTAGCTCTGATCAACAATCTAATGTTCCCATTAAAGGAGGTGCAGCAACAATAATTGCACAGGGGACAAAAGTAAAAGGTGAAGTGCATATAACCTGTCATTTGCATATTGATGGTGAGTTTGAGGGAAATATCTTTTCTAAAAGCACTGTGGTGATTGGTAAAAGTGGTTTTGTAAAGGGTGATATTTATGCTCAAAAGCTTATTGTAAGTGGTGTTTTTCAGGGGAATACAGAGAGCAGTGTTGTAGAAATACAACCAATGGGTAAGATCGAAGGAAAGGTGGTTACTCCTGAGTTTGTAATTGAAAGAAAAGGGATTTTTGTGGGCGAGAGTAAAATTATGCAAAAAAATAATCAAGTAGAAAAAAAGTGATTCAATCTAGTCTTTATGCATATTTTTTGCATAACAATCAAGCTAGAATCTTAATAGTTGAAAATGATAAAGAAGCGCAAATAGCTTTTCATCTTGCCCAATTTTGCTATGAGCAGAAAATTATAGAAAAAAAACCAATTATCTTACCCGATTTTAGAGCTAGAATGGGTGATGATATCCGATCTTTTCTAGAAGAATTTTTGCATTTATTGCATTCTTTAAGAATGTTTTATGAAGATTCTAAAAGTTTTTTAATAGCACCGCTTTCTAGTGTAATTTATAAACTACCAAAAAAAGAGATTTTAGAAGGATTTTATCTCTCTAAAGAAGAACTTTTTGATTTAAATGAGTTAAAGGAAAAACTCATATGCTTTGGCTATGAGGTTGTTGATGTAATTGAAATGGAAGGAGAAGTAAGTTTTAGGGGAGACATCATCGATATTAGTATACCAAGGGGCTCAAACTATCGTTTAAGTTTTTTTGATATTGAGTGTGAAAGTATTAGAGAATTTGACGTAAAAACACAAAAAAGCAAACCTCAAGAGATTGATAAAATTTTTATTCCTCCAGCCTTATTTAATTTGAAAGATTTTGAGTATGAACAATTGTCTCAAAAAATTCTTGAATGTGATTTTGATGTTTTTTCAAAAGATTTACTTTCTCTTGGCTTTTGGTTTTTAGATGATTTAGGAATCAAAATTTTAGAAGAGTTTCCTTCATTGATTACAAGAAATGCCAAAGAATACGCACAGGAGATCTATGAATTTGATCTCCAAGATGCATATGGCTTAGACTTTTTTATGCAATTGCCTATATTAAGTGAGATTAAAGACTATGCAGACATACAGGTGGATTCTAAGACAATAGATTATTTTTTAGATTTAAATCAGGATAAAAAGATTACAGTTTTAGTTCCAACTGAATTATTGCAAGAGCAATTTAAAATAAAAGGTTTAGATACAATTGTTTCAAATCTTGTTGTAAATATTTCTTTGCCAGATTCTTTTATCATTTCTTTGAATTCCTATCCTAAACAAAGGCAAAGACAAAAACCTAAAATTGCAATTGATGAACTAAATATAGGTGAGTATATTGTTCATAAAGACTATGGTATAGGTATTTTTAGGGGTATAGAGCAAGTAAAAATATTAGGATTTGTGAGGGATTTTATACGCATTGATTATCAAGGAGAGGATTCTTTATTGCTCCCTGTTGAAAACTTAAATTACATTGATCGCTATATCGCAGGATCTAATACCCTTCCTTTGGTGGATAAATTAGGAAAGGGAAATTTTTTACGACTGAAAGAAAAGATCAAAACCAAATTATTTGAAATCGCAGATTCTATTATTGCTCTTGCAGCTAAGCGTAATCTTATAGAAGGATACAAGATTGATACTGCTTTACCAGAAATAGAAATCTTTCAAAAAAAATCTGGTTTTGAATTGACCCAAGATCAGGAAAAATCTATCAAAGAAATTTTTGCTGATTTGGCTAGTGGTAGAGTTATGGACAGGCTTTTAAGTGGTGATGTAGGATTTGGAAAAACAGAAGTTGCATTAAATGCTATTTTTGCAGTTTGTAAAAATAATCTTCAAGCACTGATGATTGTCCCAACAACTTTACTAGCAATGCAACATTTCAATACTCTAAGATCAAGATTAACAGATCTTAGGGTTGAAAAGCTTGATCGTTTTGTAAAACCCGTAGATAAAAAGAGAATTTTACAGGGTTTGATGGATGGAAGTATAGATGTGGTTATAGGCACTCATAGTCTATTGCAGGCAAAGTTTAAAAAACTTGGACTTGTTGTTATTGATGAAGAACATAAATTTGGTGTGAAACAAAAGGAAGCGATAAAAGAATTAAGTAAGGATGTGCATTTACTTAGTATGTCTGCTACTCCAATACCAAGAACTTTAAATATGGCACTTTCACACATTAAAGGGATGAGTCAATTATTAACTCCTCCAAGTGAGCGTCTTTGTACAAAGACTTTTGTAAAAGAAAAAAGCGATTCTTTAATCAAAGAAGTGATTTTAAGAGAGTTAAGACGCAATGGACAGGTATTTTATATCCATAATAATATTGCAAGTATTCCAATTATTAAAAATGAGATTAATTCTTTATTACCACAGCTTAAAATTGCAATTTTACACTCTCAAGTGGATTCTAAAGAGGCAGAGGAGATAATGCTTGATTTTGCACAAAATAAATACCATCTTTTGCTATGCACTTCAATTGTAGAATCAGGAATCCATCTGCCAAATGCAAATACAATTATCATTGATGGGGCAGATCATTTTGGATTGGCAGACTTGCATCAATTAAGAGGAAGAGTTGGTAGAGGGGATAAAGAGGGCTTTTGTTATTATTTAATTGAAGATAAACAAAAGATTACACAAGAAGCAACAAAGAGACTTTTAGCATTAGAAAAAAATTCATTCCTTGGCAGTGGGGCAATGATTGCTTATCAAGATTTAGAAATAAGGGGTGGGGGAAATTTATTAGGAGAGGCTCAAAGTGGGCATATAAAAAATATTGGCTATAGTCTTTATCTTAAAATGCTAGAGGATGCAATTTATCAGTTAAGTGGAAAACAAAATAATGAAATAGAAAATGATGTAGATTTGAAGTTACAGGTTTCTGCTTATTTAAATCCGAGTTTAATTAATAGCGATACTTTGAGATTAGAACTTTATCGGAGGCTATCTCTTTGCACTGACATTAATGGGGTATATGAAATTGAAAATGAAATTCAAGATAGATTTGGAAAACTCGATGTTTATACAAAAAGATTTTTATCTCTAATTCTTATTAAAATTCTAGCACGAGAGGTAAAAATTGTTAGCATTTCTAATTTCAAAGAAGACATTACTATAGTTTTTGTAGATCAAACCAAGGAGTTTATCAAAGCAAAAGATGAAGATGAAATCCTTACAAATATTCTGAATTTTTTACACAAAAAGCACGAGTTTTAAAGGTTTTTATTATAGAATCTAGGAAATAAAATTAGGATGGATATGAGGCACTTTTTAACACTTGGAGATTTTTCCAAAGAAGAAATTGTAGAAATGTTGCAGGTTGCAATTCAAATTAAGAAAGATTTTTTAAACAAGAAAGATTGCAACTTAATGCATAGAAAAATTTTAGGTATGATTTTTGAAAAGAACTCAACAAGGACAAGAGTAAGCTTTGAAGCTGGGATCTATCAACTTGGAGGAACTGGAATTTTTCTATCAAATAAAGAGATACAGCTTAGTCGCGGAGAGAGCATTGCTGATACAGCAAGGGTGATTGGTTCTATGGTGGATATGGTAATGATTAGAACCTTTGAACATAGCAGGTTAGAAGAATTTGCAAAACACTGCAAGGTTCCAGTTATTAATGGATTAAGTGATTTGTATCATCCTACCCAAGTAATGGCAGATTATTTGACCATGATTGAGAATGGTTTTTTTATAGAGGATGATTTTAAAGAATATTCTTATAAGGCAAAACCAAAAGTTGCTTATATTGGAGATGGTAATAATATGACACATTCTTGGATGATGTTGGCAGCAAAGATGGGATTTGATATCAGTATTGCAACCCCTAGAGAATATGCACCAAACAAGGAGGTTGTACAAGAAGCACAAAAGATTGCCAAGAAGAGCGGCTCGAATTTATTTTTATGTGAAGATCCAATAGAAGCAATTAGTCAATGTAATGTAGTGGTAACAGATACTTGGGTTTCTATGGGGCAAGAGGATCAAAAGGAAAAAAAACAAGAAATTTTTCATAGATATAAGATTGATAATAAGATGATGCAATATGCAGATTCTCAAGCTATCTTTTTACATTGTTTGCCTGCATATAGAGGGCAAGAAGTAAGTAGCGAGGTAATTGATGGAGAGCAAAGCAGAGTCTTTCAAGAGGCAGAAAATAGGTTGCATGCACAAAAGGGGATAATGGTATGGCTTTATCAAAACAGCAAAAGATGATGGAAATATTACAGGCAAACAACCACGGGAAGATACAAAAAATTAGTGATGATTTATTAGAAATTCAGTTACAAAGTGGTGAATTTTCTAATCTTGAACCTTGCTTTTTAAAAGATGATAAAAATAGAGAGTATGTAGTATTGCCTCAAAAGGTTTTGCAAAATATTATTAGCTTGATTAGAAAGGCACAAGAAGACCGCTTAAAAGTTGAACTTGAGAGAGATATCATTAGTTTTACACCCATTGATTTTGATGATGTAATGAGTGTTGCTGTTAAAAAAATTGAAGAGTTAAGACAACAGGATGGTAGTTTGCCAAATATTAATACGATACAGCTTATAAAACAAATAAAAAAAGAACATCCAAACTTATTTTTGGAATTTCATATTTATTAGGGTTTTTTATGATTGATTTTAAAAAAATCTCAGAATATTCTAAATCAGGACCTCGCTATACAAGCTATCCTACGGCTGTTGAGTTTCACAGTGGATTTGATAATCAGAAATTTAAGCAAGCTTTGGTAAGAAATGATGAAAATAAAAACACTCCTCTTTCTCTTTATGTGCATCTACCATTTTGTAGCAGTGCTTGTTATTTTTGCGCTTGTAGCGTGATTTATACAAAGAGTGAAGATAAAAAGGAGCGTTATCTCCAGTTTTTAGAAAAAGAGTTTTCATTGCTAAAAAAATCAATGAATACACATCGTGAAGTTGTGCAGTTGCATTTTGGAGGGGGAACACCCACATATTTTAGTGCTCACCAGTTGGATAGAGTAATTAAGTTGGTTCATAATACTTTTGATAATTTTGCATCAAATGCTGAGGTAAGTTGTGAGATTGATCCAAGATTTTTTAATGAAGATCATATGAGGGTTCTAAAAAATGGAGGTTTTAATCGGATAAGTTTTGGAGTTCAGGATTTTGATGAAAGAGTTCAAAAGGCGATCAATCGCTTTCAAAGTATTGAATTGATGCAACAAGTAGTTAAGATTGCAAGGGACTATAATATTTTTTCAATAAATTTTGATTTAATTTATGGACTCCCTCTTCAGACACTTCAAAGTTTTAAAGAAACCTTAAAAAAATCTGTTGATTTAATGCCAGATAGATTTGCAATTTTTAACTATGCACATGTTCCTTGGATAAAAAAAACAATGGGAAATATTAATGAGAAAGATTTGCCAACACCTGAAGAAAAGCTAGAGATTTTAAAATACACAATCGAGTTTTTATCATCTTGTGGTTATAAGATGATAGGAATGGATCATTTTGCAAAGGAGGATGATGAGCTCTATATTGCAAGTCAAAAAGGAGAGCTCAGGAGAAACTTTCAGGGTTATACTACCAAAGGATTTTCTCAAACCATAGGCATAGGATTAACTTCAATTGGAGAAGGCATAGATTATTATGCTCAGAATTTTAAAGATATGCAACAATATGAAGATGCTATTGATAGAGGAATTTTACCTATTGAAAGAGGGATTGATCTTAGCTTTGATGATATATTGCGCAAAGAAGTGATTATGCAATTAATGAATAATGCAAGATTATTATTTCACAAGATTGAAAAAAAATATAATATAAATTTTAAAGAATATTTTTCCAAAGAATTAGAGGTGCTTAGGAATTTTGAAAAAGATTTGCTTTTAGAGATAAGAAAGGATGGCATCTTTGTCAATTCTACTGGTGGAATGTTGATTAGGAACATTGCAATGTGCTTTGATGCATATTTAGAAAAAATACCTCTAGAACAAAGGCGTTTCAGTAAAACGATATGAGTCTATCTAAGGAAGTCTCAAATGCTTGTATAAAGTGTGCCAAGTGTATCCCAATTTGTCCTAGCTATGAGGTTTATAGAGATGAAATACACTCCCCAAGAGGGTTTTTAGAGTTAATTAGGCAGTATTATCAAGGAAACCTAGAGCTTAATCAAGACCTGCAAGCTATCTTAAATTCCTGTTCTTTATGTGGTGATTGTGTAAAAAAGTGTCCTATTGATCTTCCAATTGATGAAGCTATAAGATTATTGAGAGCAGGGTAAAAAGTCATTTTAAAAAGTTTCTTTTAAAGCATAAAAAATTAGGAGAATTTATTTTTTAAATATATTTTTTTGATGCCTTTCTAAAAAACTGCTTTTTTATAATCCCAAATTTTTTTAAAATTAGTTTTTATGAGATTTTGATTTAAAAATAGATAAAAATTAGATACAAAGGAGCCATTCTTTTTATTTTAAAAACCATAATTATCTAGAAAATATAAAATACTGGTTAGGGCTTTATTTAATATGAATACCAGTTTGGCTAAAAGTATAAAGATATTTAGCAATATCAGTAAAAGATTATAAAAAAGATTTTTAACTTAATAAAATACTTTGAATGATTAGTGATTTAAAACATCAAGAATGCAAGAAAGCAACTCCTTTATTTAAAAAATTCTTGATGTTTTTTAATCAAGCCCATCTACAATGTTTGCAGAATGTAATATATAGATTACAAATAAACCTTATGAAGATAGGATTCTGTGGGTTATTTCCACCTATAGTTTAAAACACAAACATTAGTCAATCATCTCTTTTAAAGATTGTGTATCAAGCCATTGTGAATTAGTATCGCTACTGTATTCAAATCCCTCTGCTACTTTTTTCCCTTTTTCGTTTAATAAGGTGAGCTTGTAGTTAATTGGAGTTTGAAATTGGATTGTTGGCATTAGGATAAAAAAGTCTTGAAATTCTAAACAAAGATGGCTATCGTCTCTTGGAATCATTATTTCATGGAGTTTTTCTCCGGGTCTAATTCCTATTATCTTGATGGGAAGGTGGGGGGCTAAAGTCTTTGCGATATCTAAGATTTTCATACTAGGTATTTTAGGGATAAAGATCTCTCCCCCATGCATTCTTTGAAGACTTTTTATTACAAAATCCACTCCTTGTTCTAAAGTGATCCAAAATCTTGTCATTTTTTCATCTGTGATTGGAAGTTCTTTTGCACCTTCTTTAATCAATTTCTTAAACAATGGAACAACACTTCCACGACTCCCAACAACATTGCCATATCTAACCACACTAAATTTGGATTGATGGCCTCCCTTCATATTATTTGCAGCGATAAAAAGCTTATCGCTACAAAGTTTAGTTGCTCCATAAAGGTTAATAGGATTTGCTGCTTTATCGGTGCTAAGAGCAATGATATGTTCTACATTATTAAAAAGTGCTGCATCAATAAGGTTACTCGCTCCTTGAATGTTTGTTTTGATACACTCCATTGGATTATATTCTGCAGTAGGAACCTGTTTAAGTGCTGCTGCATGAATGCAAATATCTACTCCATTTAGTGCAAATTTCAAGCGTTCCTTATCTCTTATATCTCCAATAAAATACCGCATACACTTGTGATTAAAGATTTGTGCCATTTCATATTGCTTCAGTTCATCGCGACTATATACAATAATTTTTTTAGGCTGATACCTTTGTAAAATGATTTCAACAAACTTCTTACCAAAGCTACCTGTTCCCCCAGTAATTAATATACTTTTTTGATTAAACATCCTTGCTCCTTACTCTACCAATGATATTCCAAGCTTGCAGTTAAGATTCTAAGTTGTCCTAGATTTAAGAGTTGTTGATAAAGACTTTCTCTATTATCCTTGAGAGTTAAAGAATATGCAACTCCTAAAATAAAATCCCTAAACTTATATTTTCCACCTAAAGAGAACATATAGCCATTAGAATCTGGAATTCCTATTTTATTTTGGGGGCTTGGGGCTTCATCATAAGCAATGCTTCCCATTAATCTTAAGTTTTTATGATTACTATAAGTTATACCAAGTCTAAAAGTATTGGTATCTCTCCATCCAGCACCCATGTTGCTTACTTGAGAAAAATCAGCAAGCCCTACCATACTTTTTAACTTATCAGAAGAAAAGTGTGTCACCATACCACTTAAACCAGTATAGATAGCATTATCAAAATCAGGAGTCACAGAAAAATTAGGACCCTTAGCCCAAAAAGTTCTCTCATAAACTCCTTCAATCCGTAGTTTTTTATCAAAAAACTCGTGTGCATATGCTAGAGTAAGTATTTCAGGCATATTTACTGCAATATCAAGACTAGTTTGTGTTAGAACATTTCCCATTGCACCACCTACATAGCTTGTGGCTTCAAGACTGCCTTTCATATGAAAGGGTACGCTAGAGTTATAAACTACAGAAAACATTCCATTATCAAAAACCCTCAAACTTGCACTCAAGCGATATCCTGCAGACAAATCCTTTCCTTCGGATTTTTGATACACCTTTGTGGTTCCATACATTGTAGTAGTAGAAGTTTTTACAATATCAGCGATGCTATTGTATTTTCCAAGGGTTATGGTATGCAAAAATGTTCCAGGGGTAATGAGTTGTTTGAGCATATCTTTTTGACTTTGACTCATTAATTCATTTGGAATATTATCAATTCCGATTGCATCTAAGTCTGCCCCTGTGAGTGTGATACAAGAGTTATTAGGATCTATGCAAGTAGGACCCCCTAAATTTTGCCCATCCTTCCATTTCATAGGAACATAAACAACATTATTGAAGCTTCCCATTGCATACATGATTCTAGGTCCAAACCCAAATGAAATTCTATCATTGAAAGTATAGCTGATAGAAGGTGAGAGTTCTACCATCATAATAAATACATCTTGTAAAAATTCCCCACCTTTGTCTTTCCATTGCATTGCAAGACCAGAAGAAGCCACAAAGCTTGCTCCAAAGGTAAAGCCATTTTTGGTTCTTGTTTTGTAAAAAAACTTAGGAAGTATAAAATTTGTCGTCCCTGTGGAACCATTAATAATTTGAGAATCTGCTTGGGAGTGTAAAATATCAATATCTGCTGGAATGACTGAGGGTAAGAGATTAGCAACAGACTGCAAAAAACTGTCATATGCAATTGTTGTATGAGATCTTAATCCTTGATTTGTGGTAGGTACTTGAAAATTAAACCCAGGAATCTGTATAAGAGAAGTTGCAAACTCAAACTCGCTTTTATTTTCATTCCAATCATTACTAAACCCCATATTGGCAGGATTATAATAACTTGCATCAGCACCTCTAGAACCAGCTACATAGGCAGAGTTTAAGGCAGTACCATTAAGAGATTGTTCTTGAACCTTAAATCCCCCAGAATAACAGATGCTTAAGGGAAATAAAGAAAAAAATAAAATACTGATATAAGACTTCATAAAAACTATATTAACTTCCAACTTTTTATTGACTACAAAATCATGGAATCAATTTCTAAATTTATTCATTTTGATTATTCAAATCAGTGTAGTTTATCTAATTTTTAGTGTTTTTTAGAAATGAGGACTTTTTATTTTCTTTTGTTGAATTGTTCATTGAGTTTTTGGCTATGGTTTTAACCAAGGAATAATATAAGTTTTACTTTAATGTTATAAAAGCAGAGATGATTCAATGGATAGGAAGCGTGAGAATAATTGTGTATTAAGAAATGAAAAAAGGGGGTGTGGGAAGATAGGTTTTGTATCTTTTTTTTGAAAAAAGTGCTAGAATAGTCTTGTCGTGTCCTTTGGATAAGACTTGAAGAAATCATAGTATCTACAGAAATATTGCGAGGGAGGATAAAAAAACGAATGCAGTTATTTGATAAAATTTCTAAGAGATTAGATAGTTTGATGGAATTACCTACTTGTAAGAAGAGTGAAAGTTTGCAAGAAGAATTGAGCAAGAAAGGTTTTGAAAGGAGGGATTTTGTTAAATGGGCGGGAATGATGGCAGGTGTTCTCTCTCTACCTGCAAGCTTTACACCCCTTGTTGCAAAAGCAGCCGAGGTTGCTAATCGCTTACCAGTGATTTGGCTTCATATGGCCGAATGTACAGGATGTAGTGAGAGTCTTTTGAGGACAGAGGATCCTAGTATTGATTCAATCCTCTTTGATATGATCAATCTTGAGTATCATGAGACTGTTATGGCAGCTGCTGGATATCAGGCAGAGTTGAATCTTGAGAATGCACTAAAAAAACATAAAGGGAATTATATTTTGATGGTGGAGGGTGGTATTCCTACAGTTGAGCATTATCTCACGATTGGGATGCATGGGAAAACTGGAGCACAAATATGCAGGGAAGCAGCCGAAGGTGCTGCTGCAATTTTTGCCATTGGGACTTGTTCTTCTTTTGGAGGAGTCCAAGCTGCATATCCCAATCCAACTTCAGCAACCTCGCTTAGTAAAATAATCAAAAAACCTGTGATTAATGTTCCAGGCTGCCCTCCAAGCGAAAAAAATATCGTGGGCAATGTTTTGTATTTCTTAATGTTTGGTAGTTTGCCTCCATTGGATGCTTTTGATAGACCAAAATGGGCATATGGACTTAGAATCCATGATACCTGTGAGAGAAGAGGTAGATTTGATGCAGGAGAGTTTGTTCAACAATTTGGTGATGAGGGAGCACAGAAAGGGTATTGTCTTTATAAGGTAGGTTGTAAGGGTCCATATACCTTCAATAATTGTTCAAAGCTTAGATTTAATTCCCATACTAGTTGGCCAATTCAAGCTGGTCATGGATGTATTGGTTGTAGTGAGCCGAATTTTTGGGATACAATGAAACCTTTTGAGGAACCTTTAGCAAATCGGTTGTTTGCTACATCTTATAATGGATTGGGTGCTGATAAAGTTGCTGATACAATAGGTGGAGTTATTCTAACAGCTACAGCAATTGGTATAGCTGCACATGCAACAATTTCAAGTTTCACAAAAAATAAAACAGAAGAGTAAATAAAATAAAAGGAGAGAGTAATGACAAAGAGAATAGTGGTAGATCCTATTACAAGAATTGAGGGACATCTTAGGATAGAGGTGATTGTAGATGAAAATAATGTAATTACAGATGCATTTTCTTCATCCACCCTTTTTAGAGGATTGGAGACAATTGTTAAAGGTAGAGATCCTAGAGATGTTGGTTTTATTGTCCAAAGGATTTGTGGTGTGTGTACTTATAGCCATTATAAGGCAGGGATTTTTGCAGTAGAAAATGCATTGGGAATCGTACCTCCATTTAATGCACAAATGGTTAGAAGTTTGATGAATATTTCATTGTTTTTACACGACCATGCTGTGCATTTTTATACTTTGCATGGTCTTGATTGGTGTGATATATTATCAGCACTTAAGGCAGATCCTGCAAAAGCTGCAAAAGAGGCGTTTAAATATGCACAATACCCAATTTGTGCTGGAGAAGATGAACTTAAGGCAGTTCAAAAAAGAGTAGCTGATTTTGTAAAACAAGGTGCTCTTGGGCCATTTAGTAATGCATATTGGGGACATAGAACATATCGTTTTACCCCAGAACAAAATCTAATTGTTCTATCGCATTATCTAAAACTTCTTGAGATTCAGAGAGAAATTGCAAAAATGATGGCAATTTTTGGTGCCAAACAACCGCATCCTCAAAGTCTTACGGTTGGTGGTGTTACTTCTATTATGGATATCTTAGATCCTTCAAGACTTGGAGAGTGGTCTTCAAAATTTGATTTAGTGAGTGATTTTATCCATCGTGCGTATTATGCTGATGTCTTGATGGCAGCAAAAGCTTTTGGTAATGAACCATCTGTATTAAAGGGATGTGGTGTTAAAAATTTCATTTCTCATGCTGAAATGCAAATAGGAGCAAACGAGTATCTCTTTAGTAGTGGTATTGTAGTCAATGGCGATTTATCTAAAGTTCTTCCAATTGATGAGAATTTAATTAAAGAGGAGGTAACAAATTCTTGGTATAAGTATGAAAATACACAAGAAAAAGCATTGCATCCTTATGAAGGGCAAACAAATCCGGAGTATACAGGTTTTATAGATGGTGAAAGTATCGGAGCAAGTGGCAAGCAAGAACATACAAAGCTACTTGATATCAATGGTAAGTATTCTTGGATAAAATCACCAAGATATGATGGTATGCCTATGGAAGTTGGACCTTTAGCATCAGTAGTTGTAGGCCTGGCGGCAAAGAATCCATATATTACCCCAGTTGCTACAAAATTTTTAAAAGATAGTGGTTTGCCTGTTGAAGCATTATTTAGCACATTGGGAAGAACAGCTGCAAGATGTATTGAAGCTGTTGTAATTTGTGATCATGGTAAAAAAGCCTTTGATGCTTTGGTGGAGAACTTAAAAACTGATCAGTCTGTCTGTGCACCTTATGTAATTGATAAAAATAAGGAATATCAAGGAAGATATATCGGTAATGTTCCTAGAGGTATGCTCAGCCATTGGGTAAAGATTAAAAATGGTGTTGTGGAAAATTATCAAGCAGTGGTTCCATCTACTTGGAATGCTGGACCTAGAGATCATAGGGGACAAAAAGGTCCTTATGAAACAAGTCTTATTGGAACTAAGATAGCAGATTTGACACAGCCACTTGAAATCATTAGGACCATACATTCTTTTGATCCTTGTATTGCTTGTGCTGTTCATGTAATGGATACTAAGGGTAATAAGTTGAGTGAATATAAAGTCGAACCTAGTTTTGCGAGAATATAAAAAAAGAGGTAAAAAATGAAAAATACGCAATATAGAGCATTGCGAGAGTTTTCTACTCTAGTATGCCTTTTTCATTGGATTAGAGCTTTCTGTATTTTTGCGTTGATTGCAACGGGGTTTTATATTGCCTATCCTTTTTTGCAACCTAAAGTCAGTCCAGAGCCTACCAATTTTTTACAAGCTTATATTAGAAGCATTCACTTAATTGTAGGTTTTATGTTGATTGGAGTTTCTTTTTTTAGACTTTATCTTTTTTTGTTTGACAAAAAGAGTTCGCCTGAGAGGGCTTCTATTGTTCAGCTAAAAGAGCCTAAAGTCTGGTTATCAGTAATTGGTTCTTATTTGTGGATTAGTAAGCATCCTCATATTAAAGGGGCTTATAATCCATTGCAATTTACCACATATTTTATTTTGGCAGTTTTGGTATTACTTGTTTCTATTACAGGAATATCTCTTTATATAAATGTTTATCACGATGGCCTTGGTGGGATGTTGATGCCATTTTTTAAGTGGGTAGAAGTTGTTTGTGGTGGATTGGCAAATGTTAGAGTTATACATCACATATTAACTTGGGCATTTATAATCTTTATCCCTGTGCATATCTATTTAGCTGTTTGGAATTCAATAAAGTATCCAAATGGTGGTGTAGATGGCATTGTTAGCGGTATTCGCTATCAAAAATATTAGTTTTTATGAAGTTACTTGTTTTAGGAGTGGGGAATATTTTGTTTGGTGATGAGGGTATTGGTGTTCATCTTTGTAATTATTTAAAAATAAATTACAAATTTGAAACCTCTCATCAGGTTGATTTTATTGATGGTGGGACATTAGCCCAAGCCCTTATTCCACTTATTACCTCTTATGATGAAGTTTTAATATTAGATTGTGTAGATGTAGAGGATGCTGAAGTTGGCTCAGTCTATTTTTTTCCATTTGATAAGGTGCCAAATGTTATCACTTGGGCTGGTAGTGCTCATGAAGTTGAAATGTTACAAACACTGCGACTCATTCAAGCAATGGGTGATTTGCCTCCTGTGAGTATCGTTGGTGTGATTCCTTATGTGATTGGAGAGGATACCACTTTTGATTTATCTCAATCTGTTTTAGAAGGTGCAAAGGTTATGGAAAAGATTGTTTTAGAATTTTTGGCAAATAGGGGTATAGAGGCTAAAAAAGTAAGAGAACTTGATTTGCAATTTGTGGCAAATCATTCTTTTAGAGGTGTAGATGATCTTTGATTTCACCTTTTCTTTTCTTGATGATTTTAACATTCTTAGGGATATTCTTAAATATCAAGCTATAGATTCTAAGATTTGCTTCAAAGAAAAAATATTTAAGGAAGAGAATTCTTATGTTTTTTCTATTAAAGCTACAGAAGAAGAGATGCAGGACTTTGCACAAAAAATTTCTCTAAAAATTCCCTTGTCAATCAATTTTAAATTTAAAAGTTTGGAAGTATCTCAAGATGATGAAGAGGAATTTCAAGAGACATTGGAAGCTTCAAGAGATATTCTTGATGCCTATAAGATTGGAAGCATTATTCAAAATCAAGATATTAATGAGGTAAAAAAATGGTTGCATGACCCAAAATTTTATAACCTAGGAGCTTTGGATGACTTTGATTCATCTTTTGAAGTTATTGTTCAAAAACTTTTAGAAAAAGAAAAAATTTTGATTAATAATTCTAGGGGCAAGCTTTTAATTTCTTTGGAAAAAATAAGTAATCAAGCTATATTTTGGGATATTGATGCTCTAAAAACTTTTTTACGGGTAGATGATTATCAGATACAAGCACTTGCAAGCTATGAAAAACCAAGTATGATGCTTTGCCCCAAAGAAGTCTTTGTCAAGGAGTTTGATTCAGAGTTTTTAGAGTGTATGTTACCCTATGATTTATTTTTAGGAGTTTTGGGTAAAAAATGCTTGCAAAATAACATTAGTTATGTATTTACTAGTTTTGCTCAAGAAGATATTGATATTAAGACAAGTGTTGTATACAAGCAAGAAGTACCTATAATGGAACAAGTTACTGTAAGTAAAAATGGTTCCATTTTATTTCGAGATGGTAAAAAGGTTGGGAGTTTTCCTAAATTTATCAGTACTTATAGTAAGGAATTAGATTGTGTAGAAAATCAAAGATTGATTGTTTGTATAAGTAAAGACAATCCTTTGTTTTTTTGGATAAAAGACAGGAATGGATATAAGAATACAATTCAACTAGATTTTGAGCTTAATCCAAGATTATTGTTGATGATGATACGAGAGTATGAAAGTGGAGACAGACTTATTGAAAACTTCAAGAAGACTTTTTTGTTCTTGGATGAGAAATTAGAAAAAATTGATGATAGAAGTAGAAAAACGCAAAATATATTTGAATTGTTTTCTGTAATAGGATTTATTTTAGGTTATGCTGATACACTAGATTCTCAAATCATTTTACAGAATGCTAGAAAATATCTTAGAGATAAGGGTCCGCGTATTGATTTTAAACTTTTAAAGCTTGATGATGGAATCATAAAATTGGACTATCCAAGAATTTTACGATCTTGTATGAGTTTTAGGTTGGCTGGGGTTGATGATGCAACTTTGAGTTATGGTATTTTGGATTCTATGGGTGAGTTTTATTGTAATTTTATACAGGACTTATATATTAATTTTTCCTTAAAAAAAGTTTTGGTTTTTGGTAATGCACTTGAAGAAAAAATAATATTAGATAAGATTTTGTCCAATATGCCTAGAGATATTGACTTGGTTTTACCAAAGAAAGGTTTCTTGGATTATTAATATTTTTGATACAATCCAGAAAAAAAACGGGGTTAAAATGCAAGTAGAGATGCTTTATAGTAAGATACATCGTGCAAGAGTTACAGATGCGAATCTTGATTATGTTGGATCTATCACAATTAGTAGAGATTTGGCTAAGTCAGCAGGACTTTTAGAGGGTATGAAAGTAGATGTTTTAAACATTAATAATGGCGAGCGCTTCACAACTTATGTAATTGTTTGTGATAAGGAGGGGGAAATTTGTATCAATGGTGCTGCGGCAAGAAAAGTAGCAATCAATGATATTGTGATTATAGCAGCTTATGCAAGCTATACTTTAGAAGAATTAAAGGATTATAAGCCGACAATTGTGGTAGTAAATACTGATAATAAAATTGAAGCAATAAAATATGAGGTGTAGATAATGTTTGATGTTGAGGGTTTGAAAAATATTTTTGGTGGAATGCAAAAAGAAGTTGAAGATTTGCAAGAGAAGGCCAAGAGTATAGTTTTAAGTGCAAAGAGTGGTGGTGGTTTAGTTAGCGTAAGCATCAATGGAGCTGGAGAGCTTATAGATTTGAGTATAGATGATAGTTTACTAGAAGATAAAGAGTCTTTGCAGATTTTATTGATGAGTGCTTTAAATGATGCTTATAGAAGTGTTGAAGAAAATAAAAAAAATATGGCACTGAATCTTTTAGGGGGTATGAAACCCTTTGCTTAAGATACCTTTTTATTCTTTTATTATTTTTCTTCCTTTTTCTTTATTATTTGGGATGAATTTTTCTTTTTGTCAGAAGCACTACCAGCAGGTGGTGTGGAAAGTAAAAGACATAGATTCAGTCCCAATTTTATACCAGGATAAGGTGTATTATGTTGCCTATTCTAAAAAACCTTTGATTAGTGAATATGTATTAAGATCTGATCCTTTTATTGGACTTTATCTAATTGATGCAAAAAAGAATCCCAAAGGTTATGTTCTAAGAGATTTAGAAAAAAAACCTCAAGATATTCAGATTGCTATCATTGGAAGCAAGGGATCAAAAGAAGCTAAAGTCTTGCAAATGCAAGAGGGTTTTTTAAAATATGGAAAACTAAATCAAATTATTGAGCCAAATGCAGTACTTGGAGATATATGCTATCAAATTTATGGTATTGGTGCAGATAATGGTTTTATTGATAAAAAATATCTTGAAAGATTTTTATCTCAAGATGAGGCTTATTATGGGGATATAGGAATAAGGTTAGATAAAAATAGGGTTAGAGAGATTGATCCGTTTTTTAAAAACAATCCTTTTAAACCTAGGGATATTATCATTCAAATCAATGATAATAAGATCACAGAAAAAACAAATGTAGAATGGATTGTTGCCAACCTAGCCTATGAAAGTAAAGCAAGTGTTAGTGTTTTAAGACTGGAAAATGGGAAGAGTGTAACAAAAACTTTTAAAGTAGTTGTAAAGAAGCTTTTTGGTGGCTATTTACTACAAGATACTTTTTTTGAAAGTCAAGGAATAAAGATTGATAAAGATTTAGTGATAAAGCGTTTAAGTAAAAATTTGAATAATGGACTTGAAAACCTCAAAAGAGGAGATAGGATCTTGTGGATCCATAAACAAGATCCACGAAAGCTTGAAGGGGAAATTTTTTCAAATTTAAGAAAAGTACTTTCAGATACTTATACAGAATATGGTTTTATTGAAATGCTTATCAGTAGAAATGGCTTTCAATTTAGTTTAAAAATTCATCCTAATAATTGAGGTTTTAATGTTTTTACAAGAATTTGAGGAGTTTTTAAGGCAACAAGAACCAAAGCTAGAGGGTTTTCATCCTAACCTACAGAAAGCATTTTGGGAGATGCTTTTAAATGGAGGTAAGAGATTTAGACCAGCATTATTGTTAAGTGTTGTAGATGCATATACTCCAACTTTAATGAAAAATGCCTTTTTACCTGCCTTGGCCTTAGAATGTTTGCATACTTATTCTTTAATTCATGATGATTTGCCTAGTATGGATAATGCAGATTTAAGAAGGTTGCATCCAACTTTACATAAAAGCTATGATGAAGCAACAGCAATTTTAATAGGAGATGCATTAAATACTTATAGTTTTTATCTGCTCTCACAAGCAAGATTAGATCCTAAAGTAAAAATTTGTTTGATAGAGGCTTTGGCTTATAATGGTGGAATTAATGGCATGGTTTTGGGACAGGCTTTAGATTGTTACTTTGAAAATCAGCAACTTTCATTAGATAAACTTTGTTTTATACACTTAAATAAAACCGCAAAGCTCATTGCCACAAGTTTGAAAATGGGGGCAATTATTGCAGATTTATCCCAAAAGGAAATACAAGATTTTTATGATTTTGGATTAAAATTGGGAGTGTATTTTCAGATACGCGATGATATCATTGATTCCACTCTTACAGATCAAGAAGCGGGTAAGACTACACAAAATGATAGTAATAAGAATAGCTATGTGAATTTACTAGGGCTTGATGGAGCGCGAAGAGAAGCTCAAAAAATTAAAGAAGAAATTTTGGCAATGTTAGAAAAGTTTGATATCAGGTTGCAAGAAAAACTTTTAATCTTGTTGAGTAAATATTTTGAGGAAAAATAATGAAAAAAATTTTATTAACAAATGATGATGGTTTTGATTCTAAGGGCTTATTAAGTTTAAAAGAAGCGCTAAGTGATATTGCACAAGTTTTAATTGTGGCACCTGCTAGCGAAAAATCTGCCTGTGGCCATAGTCTTTGTCTCACAAAGCCTTTAAAATTTGTCAAGGTAGATGATGATTTTTATAAGCTTGATGATGGAAGCCCCACAGACTGTATTTATCTTGCAATGAATGCAATTTATAAAGATGGGCAAAAGCCTGATCTTATTATTTCAGGGATTAATTTAGGGTCTAATATGGGAGAGGATGTTACATACTCTGGAACTGCTGCGGGAGCTATTGAGGGAGTAATACAAGGAATTCCATCTTTAGCAATTTCACAAATACTAAAAGATAAAAATTTAGCTCAAGAGTTTGATTTTGCTCTTGCAAAAAAAGTAATTAGGGAAATTGTTTTAAAGATTTTTGAAAATAAGTTCCCGCTAGGTGATCGAAAATTCCTAAATATTAATGTTCCACAAATTAGTATTAAAGATTTTAAGGGTTATAAAGTTACTCAAAAAGGCTACCGTCTCTATGCAAACAATGCACATTTAAACAGGGATCCCAGGGGTAATGAGTATTATTGGATTGGATTGCAGCCACTTGCTTGGAAAGATAGAGAAGGTATTGTTTCTGATTTTAATGCTACAAAGCAAGGTTATGTTTCAATTACTCCTATTACAATCAATATGACAAGCTATGAAGATATGGATGTAATAGAAAAATGGTTGATAAATTAAAGCCTTTTTTCTATTTTTATTTTTTTTGCTTTTGTATTGTTTTTGCTAAGCCCTTTATTGCATTAGATGGAGAAGTAAAATATAAGGATTTAAAACATTTTGATTATGTAAATATAAATGCAAAACAAGGGGGAGTTTTTAGGAATTATGAGATAGGTAGTTTTGATAGTCTTAATCCCTTTATATTAAAAGGGAATCCAGCACAAGGGTTAGAGTTAATTTATGACACTTTGATGGTTCAAAGCCTTGATGAGCCTTATAGCCAATATGGACTTATTGCTGATAATATCCAAGTTGCTGATGATCATTTTTCAGTAATTTTTCACATTAATCCCTTAGCTAGATTTAATGATGGGGTGAGGGTAACTGCACAGGATGTAAAATTTAGTTTTGATACTTTAATGCAAAAGGGTTCAATTATTTTTTCTCAATATTATGCAGATGTAAAAGAGGCTAAAGTTTTAGATTCTCAAAATATACAGTTTGTATTTAAAACAAATCAAAATAAAGAATTGCCTTTGATTTTAGGACAACTGCAAATATTACCCAAACATTTTTATATAAAAAATCAAGTTAATACATTTGGTGATAATGTTTTGCAAAAACCACTGGGTAGCGGTCCTTATTCTGTGGAAAGTTTTGATATAGGTAAAAAAATTATTTTTAAAAAAAATAAAGATTATTGGGCAAAGGATTTACCGGTAGTAAAGGGTTTTTTTAATTTTGATAAAGTGGTTTTTGATTACTATAAAGATGAGAGTGTTGCTCTTAAGGCCTTTTTAAAAGGGGATTATGATTGGCGGATTGAAACAACGGCAAAAATTTGGGCCAGGGGTTATGTAGGAAAAGATGTTAGAGAGAATAGGATTCATAAGGTGATGATAAAACATATGCTTCCTAGTGGAATGCAGGGGTTTTTTATGAATGCCAGAAAAGAGTTTTTCAAAAATCCCCTAGTTAGAGAAGCTTTGCTTTATGCTTTTGATGGGGAATGGAGCAATAAAAATTTATTTTTTTCTCAATATAGTAGAACTCTTAGTTTTTTTAATAATTCAATTTATGCGATGAAGGGAAAAATTACGCAAGAAGAATTAAAGATTTTAGAACCCTATCAAGATCTGATTGCAAAAAAATATCCTCGGCTATTAAAAGAGGAATTTATTATTCCTAAGACTGCAGGTGATGGTTATTCTAAAAGAGAGAATCTTAAATATGCGCAAGAGTTACTTAAAAAAGCAGGTTATGAAATAAAAGATTTTCATCTTGTTGATTCTAAAACAAAAAAACCTTTTGTCTTTACACTAACTTTAGAAAATCCAGCATTTGAAAGATTGGCACTTGCATATGCAAAGAATTTGGAAATTTTAGGGATTAAGATGAAGATAGAGATTGTAGATTCAAGTCGTTATAACACCCTTGTGAGGAACTTTAATTATGACATGATAGTTGGAATCATTGGCCAGTCTTTATTTCCAGGCAACGAACAACTTTATTACTGGAGTTCTAAGAGTGCGGATACAAAGGGTAGTAGAAACTATGCAGGAATTAAGGATGAAATCGTTGATGACCTTATAGCAAGATTAATCAAATCAAAAAATAAACAAGAGCAGATTGCCATTACTAAATCTCTTGATAGGGTTTTATCTTGGGGTTTTTATGTAATTCCTCATTTTTATTTACCCTATTATCGTATCGCATATTGGGATAGAATTAAAATGCCAAGCAATTCGCCACTTTATGGTTTTACCCCTTATGTATGGTGGATAGAAGAATAATGTATCAATATATTATAAAACGTCTTTTATTATTAATACCCACACTTTTTGGGATTCTCACCATTAATTTTTTTATCATTCAACTAGCTCCAGGTGGGCCCATAGAGCAGATAGTTCATAAGATTCAAAATATTCAAGCCAAAACAGAAACAAGTATAACAAGCTCAAAAATTGGGGCTTATGGTAATGATAATTTAGACCCTGAAGCACTTGAGTCTTTAAAAAAACTCTATGGCTTTGATAAATCAATTTTTGAGCGCTATAAAGATATGATTGTGCAGTTTTTAAAATTTGATTTTGGAGAGAGCTATTTTCGTAAGATTAGCGTATTGGATTTGATAAAAGAAAAAATGCCTGTTTCAATTTCTTTAGGTATTTTTAGCACGCTTTTAATTTATCTGATAGGGATTCCATTGGGAATTTTAAAAGCTTATAGGGATGGAAGCAGGTTTGATGTTATAACTAGCGTTATTATAATTATGGCAAATGCAATTCCTGCTTTTTTATTTGGAATTTTACTGATTGTGTTATTTGCTGGAGGATACTTTGATATCTTTCCACTTAGGGGGCTGGTAAGCGATGATTTTTATTCTTTAGACTTATGGGGTAAAATTAAAGATTATTTGTGGCATATAACTCTACCTGTAATTTGTCTTAGTATAGGTGGTTTTGCTACTTTGACACTATTAGTGAAGAACTCTTTTTTAGATGAAATGCAAAAATATTATGTAGTTTATGCTCGGATTAGAGGAATTAATGAACAAAAAATCTTGTATTTTCATATTTTTAGAAACGCGATGCTTTTGGTAATTTCTTCTTTTCCTACCATATTTTTGGGAATGTTTTTTTCTGGCTCTTTGCTAATTGAAATCGTTTTTAGTCTTGATGGTTTGGGGCTTTTGGGATATGATAGTCTTTTGTATCGTGATTATCCTGTTGTATTTGGGACTTTGTATATTTTTACTTTATTTGGGTTAATTGCTAGTTTATTGAGTGATTTGTTATATGTTGTAATTGATCCTCGTATAAATTTTGATAAGAAAGGGCATTAATGAGAGAAATTAAAATAGGAATAATCGGAGTGGGGGTAGTTGGGAGTAGTGTTGTAAAAATTTTGAAAGAAAATCAGGATATTATCAGTGCTAGAACAGGTGCAAAACTTGTTGTTACAAAAGGAGTAGTAAAAAATCTAGACAAAAAAAGAGATGTAGATATTGCTTTGAGTGATGATGTAAATTTTGTGATTGAGGATGAAAGTATTGAAATTGTAGTAGAACTTATGGGAGGTGTTGAAGAGGCTTTTGAAATTGCAAAGAGGGTATTATCCAAACAAAAAAGTCTCGTAACTGCAAATAAGGCAATGTTGGCCTATCATCGCTATGATTTACAAAGAATTGAAAAAGATTATCCTATTGGGTTTGAAGCAAGTGTATGTGGTGGAATACCAATTATAAAAGCCCTTAGAGATGGACTAGGAGCCAACCATATTTTGTCTTTAAAAGGGATTTTAAATGGCACAAGTAATTATATTTTGACACAAATGATACAAAATAAAATTGATTTTAACCAAGCATTGCAACAAGCTCAGAATCTAGGGTATGCTGAAGCTGATCCAACATTAGATATCAATGGTTATGATGCAGGACATAAACTTTTGATATTAGCATCTCTAGCTTATGGAATTGATGCAAAACCAGAAGATATTTTGATTGAGGGAATTGAAAAGATTAATTCCAATGATATTGCTTTTGCAGATGAATTTGGGTTTGTGATTAAACTTTTGGGTATTGCAAAGAAAATTCAAAATGAGATAGAACTTAGGGTTCATCCTGTTTTGATTGATAAAAACAAGATGATTGCAAAAGTAGATGGTGTGATGAATGGAATTAGTGTAACTGGAGATAGAGTGGGTGAAACACTATATTATGGCGCCGGTGCCGGTGGAGATGCGACAGCAAGTGCAGTAATTAGTGATTTGATTGAGATTGCAAGAGGTAAGAACTCTACAATGCTTGGTTTTGAAAAAAATAATTCCTCATTAACCCTAAGAGATAAGAAAAAGATCCAAAGTAGGTATTATATCCGTTTGAGTGCTTATGATAAGGTAGGGGTTCTAGCAAAGATTTCAAGTATTTTAAGCAAGAATGATATTTCCATTCAAGCTTTTTTACAAAAACAAGCACAAGATGAAGTAGCAAAGTTGCTTTTTACTACTCATAAATGCCAAGAATCTAATATTTATAATGCTTTAGAAGAGATAGATCAGCAAGATTTCATAGAGAGCGAATCTTTTTTTATTCGTATTGAAGATGAGTAGAGAAAAAGGCAATATTGCTGAAAAAATGGCAAGAGAGTATCTCATATCCTGTGGGTTTGAGATTGTTACACAAAATTTTTATTCCAAGTTTGGTGAAATAGACATTGTTGCACTAAAGGATGAGGTATTGCATTTTGTTGAGGTAAAAAGTGGGGAGAATTTTAATCCAATTTATGCAATCACACCAAAAAAACTCCAAAAAATACAAAAAACAATCCAATACTTTTTGATGCAAAATAAAATTGATAGACAATATTGTATAGATGCGATCTGTATCCAAAAGGATAAAATAAACTTCTTGGAAAATATTATCTTTTGATTTGTAAATTAAGTATAATCTTCTACGAAAATATTTTTTTAGGAGAATTATATATGGGAAAATATGTCGATTTAAATGCAGAAAATTTTGATTCTATAACAAGTAAAGGTTTAGCGGTTGTAGATTTTTGGGCACCTTGGTGTGGTCCTTGTAGAATGCTTGCTCCCGTAATTGATGAACTTGCAAATGAGTATGATGGAAAGGTGGCAATTTGTAAAGTAAATACAGATGAGCAAGATGAACTTTCTGCAAAATATGGAATTAGAAGTATTCCTACTATTTTATTTATGAAAGATGGTCAAATTGTAGATCAGGTTATAGGCGCAACTTCAAAACAATCCCTCAAAGATAAAATTGACTCATTGATGTAATTTTTAGGAATCTTAAAAAAGATTCCTAATGGTTGAATTTTTAATAATACTATAGCAACAATTCTAAAATAAATTAAGGACGTTAAAATGATAGATTTGGCAATTATTGGTGGTGGTCCTGCTGGTCTTTCTGCTGGATTATATGCCACAAGAGGCGGTATTAAGAATGTTGTTTTATTTGAAAAAGGTATGCCTGGAGGTCAGATTACAGGTAGTAGTGAGATAGAAAACTATCCTGGTGTAAAAGAGGTGCAAAGTGGTTTAGATTTTATGCAGCCTTGGCAAGAACAATGCTTTCGCTTTGGTTTAAAGCAGGAGATAGCAGAAGTTCAAAGGATAAGCAAAAAAGGCCAAAATTTTGAGATTTACCAAAATGATGGGAAAATGGTTGAGGCAAAGTCTGTTATTGTTACAACAGGAGGAAGACCAAAGAGAACAGGCATTAAGGGTGAAAGTGAATTTTGGGGAAAAGGTGTAAGTACTTGTGCAACTTGTGATGGCTTTTTTTACAAAAATAAAGAGGTTGCGGTGCTTGGAGGAGGAGATACGGCTATTGAAGAGGCAATTTATCTTACAAAAATGTGTAAGAAAGTGTATCTGATCCACAGAAGAGATTCCTTTAGAGCTGCACCTATAACTTTGGAGCACGCTAAAAAAAATGAAAAGATTGAGTTTTTAACTCCTTGCACAGTAGAAGAAATCAAAGGTGATAATATGGGGGTTACAGGTGTTTTGGTTAAAAACATCCAAACAAATGAATTAAGAGAATTGCAAGTTCCTGGTATTTTTATCTTTGTAGGTTATGAGGTTAATAACCAAATCTTAAAGCAAGAAGATGGCAGTATGCTTTGTGATGTGGATAAATATGGTAGTGTCATTGTAAATTTATCGATGCATACTAGTGTAGAGGGTCTATTTGCTGCTGGAGATCTTAGAATAGAGGCTTCAAAGCAGGTAGTTTGTGCTGCTGCAGATGGTGCTACAGCTGCTCTTCAAGCAATTGCATATTTAGATTCAATAAAGTAGAAAAAAGTGATAAAAGTAGGAATTTTTGGTGCAACCGGCAGGGTAGGTAGATTACTCATAGATCTAGTGAAACAAAGTGATAAATGTGAGTTGGGAGCAATTTTTGTTCGAGGTTCCTTGGAACTTGATTTACCTAAAAATTGTCTTGTGACAAATGATTTAGAGCGATTTATTCAAGCTAGCGATGTAATCATTGATTTTTCACTACCACAGGCTACAAGGTCTTTACTAGAGGCTCTAGAAAAATTTCCAAAACCTCTAGTAAGTGGGACAACAGGGCTTGATGAAGAAACTTTTTCAAAAATTAATAAACTATCTATCAAGACACCTATCTTATATGCGACAAATATGTCAAGGGGTGTTGCAATTTTAAACAAAGCAATAGCAATGGTAGCAAGGAGTTTTCTTGATTCTGATATTGAGATTTGTGAGATACATCATAGAAACAAGAAAGATGCACCTAGTGGAACCGCTTTGACACTGGCACAAACTTGTGCTGATGCAAGAGGTTTAAATTTACAAGAAGCTTTGATTGGTGATAGGAGTAAGACAATAGGTGCAAGAGGTCAAGATGAAATAGCTGTAGTGAGTCTAAGAGGCGGAGATGTTGCAGGTAGGCATACTGTAGGGTTTTATGCTGATGGAGAGTATTTGGAATTCTTGCATAATGCAACTTCAAGATTAACTTTTGCTAAGGGAGCCTTAGATGCTGCCTTGTGGCTAAGAGATAAGCAAAGTGGCCTATACACAATACAGGATTTGTTTGATTTTTAATGTTAGAAGTAGAGAATCAAACAAAGGTTGATATAGACATTTCATTTTTATGTCTTATTGCAGAGACTATGTCAGATAGGGATATTGATCTTATCTTAGTAGCCAAAGACACAATTCAAGAATTAAATAAACTTTATCGCCATAAAGATACTCCCACAGATGTTTTGAGCTTCCCGCTTGATGATATGGGAGGATTTGAGCATATTCCTCTTGGAAGTATAGCTATTTGTGTTGATATTGCACAGGAAGTCGCCTTGAGTTATAAGCACTCTTTAGAGCAAGAAATTGCCCTGCTTTTGATACATGCTATCTTGCATCTTCAGGGATTTGATCACGAGGTGGATGATGGAGAGCACCGGATTGAGGAAGAAAAGTGGATCAAATTCTTTAAATTGCCAACAAGTCTCATTACAAGAAATCAGTAGTTTAAAAATTGAGGTAATACAATTATAAAGGTTAAGCTTTTAACTTTTAAAAATAAGAAATAAATAAAATTATTTTTAGTTTTTATTAAAAATTTAATATAAAAATTATAAAAAATAGGCTACAATCTCCATTCACATTTTCAAAACTTTCAATACTTAATAAAAGAAGGGTTTATTTCATTATTTTAGTTGGTTATTAATATTTTATTATCTAAATAACAAGAATCCACCTCAAATCCCCTATATGTGTGTTTGAAAACTTTGGAAATGTTAAATATAAAAATCAGGGAGATTGTTATGAATGTGAAAAATTATAGTTTAGGAGGAGCTACTGCTTTTTTAGCTTCTAATAAAACTTTAAAGAAAACTTTCTTTAAACCAGTTGTTGCTAGCTCTTTGGCTTTGTTGCTTGGGAGTACTTTGTATGGACAAGAAGCTAATACCGATTGCATAGGTTCAAATAACTGTACACCTATAAAGGATAATATTACTTTTAAATTTGGAGGTGACTCTGGAACCACAGTTGATGTTACAGGCAGTCAAGTTACCTTTGGAAGTGGTGTAAGTAAGGTTACATTAAAAGATACTAACTTTACGGAACAGGAGTTTAACTTTGCAGGTAAGCTAATGACTATTAACTTCAATAATCAAAATTCTAAAACCTTTGAACTTATCGCAGAAAAGAAACAATTTAAGGGAAATTTAAGTATTGTTGGAGGTGGCACAGGCAATAATTTTAGTGCTGATTTTAAATATGGTATGGATGGATATATCGATATTGGAAAAGATAATTCTTCCAGTGCCAAGATAGCATTTACTTTTGGCGATTCTTCTAGTGTAAAAGAAGATGGCTCTAGCACAAGTAATGCAGTATCTGTGGGAGATATTACAATCTATGATAGCTCTGCAGAGGGTTCTAATACTTTTACTTTTAAAAGTGATGTAATCACTCAAAGAGCTTGGACTCATCGTGGAAATAGTGAATTTATTTTTGAGAAAAATGCAACTCTTAAAACTTCAAAAGAAATCATCTATACAGGCTATTTTAGCACTACAAATACTAGTGCTTCCGCAACTTTCACTTTCAATGGAAATGCTACCATTCAAAGTGAAAATGGTGTTGAGGGTATTGCTATCCAAGCAGCTGGTAACACAGATAATAAGACAATGAAAAATACCCTAAACTTTAATGGAAATAACTCCACTAATTTAGTTGAAGGAATCATATCTGCAACAGCAAATATTAACAACAATAACTCTAAAAGATATGCAGAAAATAATCTTATTTTTGGTGCAAATACTTCTGTAAATACGATAAAAGGAAAAATCGAAGCTGCGGTTGGAGCTTATGTTTCAAATAATATTAAATTTAACAATACTTCAGGAACCAATAAAATCATAGGTAATATTTCCTCTGATGCTGGA
Source organism: Helicobacter sp. 'house sparrow 1' (assembly GCF_900199585.1). NCBI lineage: Bacteria > Pseudomonadati > Campylobacterota > Epsilonproteobacteria > Campylobacterales > Helicobacteraceae > Helicobacter > Helicobacter sp. 'house sparrow 1'. The sequence continues at coordinate 65,757 of NZ_FZQY01000013.1, forward strand.
GAAAATATTATAGCTTTTGCAAATGGTGCTTCAAACACTATTGAAGGAAAAATTTATGCAGCCTTCAATGGCGATAAGAACAAGGGTAAAAATACCATCGTATTTGGATTAGCTTCACAGCAACCACTATCAGCAGAAAACACGGAAGCAAAGAATGCTATCATAGGTAGTATTGATGCAGATGCTGCAACTAATACTATTACTTTTAAAGATGGAACAACTAATTTTATTCAGGGTGATATTCTTGCACGTTCAACTTTTCAGGGTCCAGGAGAAGGGATTAATACTATAACTTTTGAGAATGGAACAACTAATATAATCAAGGGTAATGTCACTGCAAATGGTGGTGGAACTAATAATATTAAAATTGTAGGCAAAGAAGCATCTAAATACCAAGAGATAGGACAATTAAATACTTCAATTCCTGAAGGACTTTCTTTCCTAGCTGGTAATATTGAGACAAATGGTGGAACCAATAACCTAATCTTTGAAAATAGTATTTGGTTACCAAATCATATTGTAAGTGCAAATAAACAATCAGTAAGTTTTCCAGAGAATCTATCAGGAACTCTAACCAATAATGGTGGAACTACAAATATTGTGCTTAGAACTTCAAATGCATCACTCAATGCTTTAGGCACTTCCATGTTTAATGTTGAAAACAAGAGTGGTAATGTAAATGTTGTTGTGCAGGGTCAAGTCAATATTGGTGCTAATGTTTCTTATGCAAGTAATACATCAGGAAACACTACATTTATTTTTGCAAATAGTAATGACATAACAACTCAAAAAGATGGAAGTGTAGGTGATAGTTTTGATAGTAGTTCTACAGACATTAGTCAGAATAAAGTTTTAGGAGTAACCTATCAAGATGGAGTAAAACTTGTTTTAAAAGATAACAATATTGGTGGTGATGCTCCTTTCCTTAATCCTTATAACGATTATCTTCAAGGTGTAGCAGAGAATGCGAGTCTCTTAATTCTTAAAACTAATAGAAGTCTTAGTGATAACACTCAAACAGACACCATAACAATTAAAGGTTTAGCTCTAGGAGATATGTCTAGACTTTCAGTAAGCAAAGGAGCTGCTACAACAGATATAACTAATAACTACAATGTA
>NZ_FZQY01000014.1 GCF_900199585.1 Helicobacter sp. 'house sparrow 1'
GTGGAAGATCAATAATGGTATTGCTTTGAGCAAAAGTATTTAAGAGTATTTCATCTGTATTCACACCCTTAGTGGTTTCAATTGTTAGGGTATTGATTTTTAGATGTGCGCTATCTGTAAGAAGTTTAGAACCTTCTTTCATTGTAAGAGTCACATTAGAATTATCTTGTAAAGAAATATTTCCTACAAATGCAGATTTAGTTTCTAAAGTTACATTGTAGTTATAAGTTTTTTCTGTTTTAGCAGCTCCTGTGCTTACTGAAAGTCTAGAAATATCTCCTAGAGCTAAACCTTTAATAGTAATGGTGTCTGTTTGAGTGTTATCACTAAGACTTCTATTAGTTTTAAGAGTTAAGAGACTCTCATTCTCTGCTACACCTTTAAAATAATCTTTATAAGTATTAAGGAAAGAAGCATCACCACCAATATTTTTATCTTTTAAAACAAGTTTTACTCCATCTTGATAGGTTACTCCTAAAACTTTATTCTGACTAATGTCTGTAGAACTACTATCAAAACTATCACCTACACTTCCATCTTTTTGAGTTGTTATGTCATTACTATTTGCAAAAATAAATGTAGTGTTTCCTGATGTATTACTTGCATAAGAAACATTAGCACCAATATTGACTTGACCACCTACCACAATATTTACACTGCCATTTGTATTTTTGACATTAAACATTGAAGTACCCAATGTGTTTAAAGTTGGACTTGAAGTTCTAAGCACAATATTTGTAGTTCCACCATTATTGGTTAGAGTTCCTGATAGATTCTCTGGAAGACTTGCAAAAGCTCCATCTGTTTTTGAAAGATAATTTGGCAACCAAATACTATTTTCAAAGATTAGGTTATTGGTTCCACTATTTGTAGTGATATTACCTACAAGACCTATTTTAATAGTAGAAGTATTGGCATATGTACCTACTCCATTAGAGCTACCACCTACAATTTTAATATTATTAGCACCATCAACATTACCCAAGATTACTGCTTGTATCTTAGATGTATCTACAGCAATTGAATTACCTTCAACCAAATTGCTTACATTTGCAAAATCAGTATTTGAACTTAAATCAAGATAAAGATTATTAGTTCCAGAAATCGCATCCTTTAAAAAATTATTGGATTTTGTAGCTTCATCATTATTTAAAA
>NZ_FZQY01000015.1 GCF_900199585.1 Helicobacter sp. 'house sparrow 1'
AGGTAAAAATCCCAAAAAGTGCAATCAGTAAAATCACATTATTAAAAATCTTGGCTAGGTCGGTATGATGATCAGAAGTATAGCGATAGAAACATAGTTGCCATTTATCTATCCAATCTTTAGAAAAATTTTTAGGCCTTTTAAACTCTAGTTCATTTTCTTTACAATAAAGTTCCATCCTATGATAATTTGAGGCATCGATGATATTATTATCTTTGGTAAGAGTATTTTTAAAAATTCTAAAACTATCTCGAAAATCATTTGCAAAATTTTCCAATGGTTTTTCCTTACCACTAGACCTTTTTTCATCAAAAGCCTTTTTCACTTTTTTAATTACACTTCTCATATCCTCAAAGTTAAAAAACATTTTGGCATTCACCATATTTAAATTATCCTTAAATAGGGCTTGAGAAAAATTAGAGATTTTTTGAAAATCAGCATTATAAAAACATGCAATTTTTTCAAAGACACATTCATGAAAATCTGAAAATTTTTCAAATGTGCAATTATTGAAATAAACATCACTACAAAACCTTGAGTTTGAAAAATTAGCCTCTTCCTTGAAATAAGAACCCTTAAACTTCACTTCCTTAAAGAATATACATTCGCGAAAATCTACTTTTCCTTGAAATTTCGTATTACTAAATTCTGTACTGCTAAAATCAGCTTTTCCTTCAAAATCACAAGCCCTACATCTAAAATCTTTTTCAAAAACACTATTTCTTGCATTTAAAAAACCTTTGAAAGAGCAATCTTGAAAAGTTAATTTGCTTATTATTACATTGGGAATATCGAGAATATTGGGAGCACTAGGAAAAACCAATGCTCTCTCAAAACTACAACGCCAAAATTCAATTTCTATATCTTTGAGCCACAACTTTGCATCAATCTTTTTAATCGCAATATCAAATATTTTAAATTTATTAGATTCTACTTTAATATGCCCTTTATTAATTCCTAAAAGATTTGCAAGCTCTTGTTTTGTCATATCACTTCTTTCCTTTTAATGATTTTTACTTCCTCATTGAGGTTGTAGATTAAAAAATTGATTTTAGCTCTTAAATCAATCATTGCTTTTTTCTCTCATTATCTTACCTTTAGTTTGGAACTATAGAATTCTTACGGGCAGTTTTTTGGAGAGAAAAAAGCATCAAAACCATCAAGATACAATACACCACACTAAGACTTTCCACAGCAGGAAATGAAACAGAGGGTGAAGATTTTAAAAATTTGCCTACAAAGGGAAGTAAAAGAGTGGGCTTGAAAATCAAAACACCCACACAAACCAAATAAGATATCC